>JAFGIX010000020.1 GCA_016929395.1 Candidatus Zymogenus saltonus | reverse complement strand
TGTTTTCTCTGTTTTTACGATACTTTGGAAAGATTTGATGTCCATGATTTACCTTATCATGGTGGCAAATCTTTTACAATCACCTAAAATTTTTAAGGAGGTCGTCATGTCCAACCATGAAAAGGCCAGATTCGGCTGGATTAAGTTCATGTATATCTACACGATTCTGGGGGCGGGGGGCTCAGGACTGGGAATGCTCTTTGCGCCGGAGCTGATGAAATCCTTGTTTAAATTTCCGCCCCAAGACCCGGTCGTGTTCGGAATTGTCGGCAGCGTCTACGTCGCCTTTGGAGTCTTGTCGATATTGGGCTTACGCTCGCCCCTCAAATTTACGCCGATTTTGTTGCTGCAGCTCTGCTACAAATCGATATGGATGATCTGCGTGATACTGCCCCTATTGTTTGCGGGCAAGGTGGAGATGTATGCGGTGATGCTAACCGTATTTTTTATAACGTACATCATAGGCGACCTGATCGCGATACCTTTCACCTACGTATTCAAGAAAGAGTAAAGGTCTCAAAGACCGACATGGAGACAAGGGAGCATATCGCCGGCATTACAATTACCAATTTTGAGTTCGGGCTATTGGCAAAAGACCAATACGGCATGTATTACGTGTCGAAAAAGACTAAGTCGATCCCGAATATTCCGGGCATCCACTTCGGCTTTATCTTCAGCTACGAAAACGACATGGGAAAAACCGTCGGGCACCGGTGGGAGATGATCCTTCCAAGAGAGCCCAAGACCGCCCAGACCATAGACGGCTCCACCGATATCGAGTACTTGCCCGGTGAAAACCGTGTGGTTTCCGCAACCTTCGGCCTTGACACGGAAAGCTCCATCCAGTATTCGGTCAACAGGATTGACCCGGGGGACCCCTCCGGGCGGTGGGTGGTGGAGATTTACATCGGGGATCAGCTGTACAGGACCGTGGTGTTTGATGTGAGGTAGGTATGATTCTTTCAACTTAGAGGATGTCGATTAAAAAATGTCGTATTAGGAACGCAATTCCAAGACACAGTACAGTTAAGATCCAAGGGATGACAATTTTTTTGAAAGTCGTTTTAAAAACCCACTTGATAATTGGTAAGGCTATCGCGGCATATAAGACAACCCATATAAGAAGGTTTGCTCCGGTGGTGTCTCGGGTGATCGAGACAACAATCAACAGCAAAAAGCCGCTAACAAAAGCCACAAAGAAGGATCGCCAGAGTGTGTTTTTCTCAATATGCGCCAATCGCGCCCCAAGATAGATCGAAAGGGTGCTGGCCAAAATCCATACAAAAAAAAGAATAAAACCGATAAAGAATTGTTTTTCCGGCATAATAGTCCCTTTTAATAAAAAACGCATCAGTCACGAGTTTTCTTTCAATTTGGATTCTGATCTGTGCCCCCCCCTACTCCCCCTCCGGCGGTTTTCCCATCATCTCCCAGAGGGGGCCTTTTATTCCCTGCATCCTGAAGGGAGCGCCAAGGCCGCTGTCGTAGCGCTGAGGCTTGAGCATCCCGGAGAAGTCCTGGCCCGCCATCACCATCTGCCCCGGCACTATCCAGTAGGGGCGGCTGACGGCGCACTCGTGGACGAACTCGACGGCCTCCTCCACAACAGCCGGCGCGATGTAAAATATCGGGGAGAGGTTGATATTTTTAGCCTCCTGCATCCCTTCTTTTATCGCAAGCCTCTGGAGGCCCGTCCCGGGGAAGATCCGAATCCCCACCATGGCGTGGTTCGCCGTGGGCTGTAGCTCGTCCAAGAGGTCGACGGTTTCCCGCATCGTGTCCTTTGTTTCCCCCGGCGCCCCGAAAATTATGTTGAGGCACGTCATGATGCCCACCGACTTTGCCGCCCTGACGGCTTCAACCACGTCCCGTCTCTTGAAGTTCTTCCCCAGCTTCTTGAGAATAGGGTCGGCCAGGCTGTCCGCACCCAGGTCAACGCCGGTCACCCCGGCGCGGGCGAGGTCTTCCAGCAGCCCCTCATCGATGAAGGCGGGGGAGAAGTATGCCGACAGGCGAAGGGTAAGACCCCTCCTAACAATCTCCCGGGCGATCTGGCGGGCGTGCTCCGGCGGGTTGTTGAAGACGCTGTCCACGATGAAGTAGGTGTCCACCCCCCACCGATCGAGCGAGCGCTCCATCTCGTCGACCACGGCCGCCGGGTCTCTCAGCCTCATCGCCTTTCCCTCGACGACCGGGTAGGTGCAGTAGATGCACCCGATGGGGCAGCCGCGCTTCGTCTGGACGCTCCCCATCCCCCCCCACTTCAGGTAGGCGGCGTTGTCGCACAGGTCGTCTGCGGGAATCGGGACGCGGTCGAAGTCCTCGATTATTCGGGGCGGGTTGTTTATCTTGACTTTGCCGTTTTCCGTCACAATAAGGCCCGATACATAGGAGAGCTCCCCGTCTCCGGAGAGGGCTGTGAGAAACCTCACCATCGCATCCTCCCCCTCCCCGACTATTCCGGTCGTCTCGCCCACATATTCGAGCATGTCAATAGGCATCATCGTAAAGCCCGACCCCCCGAGGACCAGGGGGCCGGAAAAGGAGGACCTGATCGTATCGACGATCTCCTTCGTCTCGTCTATATAAGAGAGGTATAGGGGATAGGCCACGTTGTCTATGTTTCTTATCGACACCCCCACGACTTCAGGATTGAAAGACGCGATCTTTTCCCCCACCGCCTTTGCCATGTCATCCGCAAAGACTACGTCCAGGATATCGACTTCATGGCCCGCCTCCCTGACGGCCGCCGCCACGTACGCCGCCCCGATCGGGTATACCGGGTCGGGCGTCACCTCCAGGTTCGCGGAAACAATAAGTGTCCTCACATATCCTCCTTAATGATCGTTTTAACAGGTCTTTGCTATATTGATCCCGGCACAACCAGAACCTGTAATACTATAACACCCTTAAACAATTTTCACAATCAGTTTGTATCAGGCCTCTTATCTATTTCAAATCCTTATAGGAGCTCGGGTAAGAGTGCTTACATATCCATCTCTTAATAGAGAGAATTTAGTTTACAACACATCCAAAACTTAACTATAATACAGTTTAGAAGGAATTAAGAACCTTTACAAAAAGACTCTTAAACACACAAAGCGTTATGGAAATAACGATATTCAACGACATTCTAATAATCTTTGGGACGGCTGTGGTCGTTCTCTTCATCTGCCACAGGTTTGACATCCCAATAGTCTTGGGATACATCACTACAGGGGCGCTTATAGGTCCCTTCGCCCTTGGGTTGATTTCCAGCTATAAAGAAGTAAAGATGCTCTCCGAGATAGGCATTGTCCTTCTTTTGTTCAGCCTCGGCATCGAATTTTCGATGAAGAACCTTCTGAGAATCGGAAGAAACACCATTCTCGGTGGATCACTTCAGGTCATGTCGACGATATTCGTCATATTTCTCATCTTTATGTTTTTAGGCAAGCCCTTCAATGAATCGATTTTTTTAGGTTTTTTAACGGCTTTGAGCAGTACGGCAATCGTGCTTAAGCTATTACAGGACAAGGCGGAGCTTGAGACTCCCCATGGACAGCTGTCCGTGGGAATATTGATTTTTCAGGACATAGTTATAGTCCTTATGATTCTTGTCGTCCCGTTTTTAGCGGGATCTGATGAAAATATCACCACGGCACTATTTCTTTTTGCCGTTAAGGCGATAAGCATAATACTATTAACTATTATTGGGGGACAGTGGTTCATCAATCGCATCCTATATTACGTGATAAAAACCCAGAGCAAGGAGCTGTTATCTCTCGTAATTGTGGTCATTTGTTTTTCTATCGCATGGCTGACCTATTTTTTTGGACTATCGCTGGCGTTTGGAGCTTTTCTTGCGGGGCTGATTATCTCAAACTCCGAATATAGTCAGCAGGTACTCAGCGATGTCCTCCCTTTTCGTGTTGTCTTTTCCAGCTTTTTTTTCATATCGATCGGAATGCTGTTAAACGTCAACTACTTCATAGATAATTTAGTTCTCGCTATCTCGGCATTCTCCTTGATAATATTGATCAAGATAATGCTGGTATCTCTTTCCGTATTTCTCTTGGGTTATCCGATTCGTGTGGTTATAATAGTCGGCCTGACGATCTGTCAGGTGGGCGAATTCTCCTTCCTCTTGCTTGAGATCGGTGGAGATCTCAATCTCATCGCTAACGACACCTACCAGCTTTTCCTTAACGTAGCAATACTGACCATGCTGGCAACTCCCTTCTTGATAAAAATGTCACCATCTGTATCAGATGCATTCAACAGACTGCCAATACCTAACTTCCTGCGAGAAGGCCTATACGGTACTATAGCTGAAACTTATGTGGAAAAGACCTTTCATCTAAAGAATCACATTATGATTATCGGCTTCGGAATAAACGGCAGGAATGTTGCCCGGTCGGCTAAAATGAAAGGGATACCTTATGTGATTATTGAGATGAATCCCGACACGATCCATTTGGAACGGAAAAAGGGAGAGTTAATACTTTATGGTGATGGAACCCATGAATCTATCTTGAAAAAGGCCGGTATTAAAAAGGCAAAGGTTTTAGTATCGGTAATATCCGATCCTGCAGCAACAAGGAGAATAGTGTCAATTGCAAGAACATTAAACAAAGATATAAGTATTATTGCAAGGACCAGGTTCGTCAGCGAAATGGTTCCACTGTATCAACTCGGCGCGGATGAGGTAATACCGGAAGAATTTGAAACATCGATCGAGATATTCTCCCGTGTACTGATGCAGTTTAGCGTTCCCGATCGTGAAATCGACCAGATTGTCGATGAAATACGAGCGGATGGATACAGCTTCTATCGCTCCATTTTCATGAAGAAAGACCAGCTATCAGATTACGCCAAGTGCATTCCCGAAATCGAAATATGCATTTACAATATAGGAGAGAAATCAGAACTGGCGAAAAAGACCGTAGGAGAAATCGATTTGAGAAAAAGGTATGACGTAGATATCCTTATGATAAGAAGGGGTAAAGAAACAATATTGGATCCCAATGGAGATGTAACCTTGAAAAAGGGTGACAGGCTGATACTTCAGGGATCCCCTGAGTCGGTATCAAAGATCAGCGACGTATTCGAAGACGATCTTCAATGATTCCCACCATAAAGGATAAAAATAATTAAATGTAGATAACCACTACATACACGACATAGATCAACACCATAACAAATCCCTCTTTCCTGTCAAGGACAAAGCCGCTCTTCGAGAGGGGGAGAAGAATAATCGCCGTGCCCAGCATCACAAGGAAATCCACAAAGGTAATGCCTATTTGCGGGACCGGGCGAAGCATCGAGGTGATGCCGAGTATTGCGAGGATGTTGAAGATATTCGATCCCACGACGTTGCCGATCGCTATGTCGCTTTCTCCCTTGTACGCCGCGACAAGCGACGTGGCTAGCTCTGGAAGGCTGGTTCCCAGGGCAACAATGGTCAGCCCCACCACCCCTTCGGATACCCCGAAGCGCTCCGTAAAAAGTATTGCGCCTTTTACGAAGAAATCCGCCCCCGCCACCAGAAAGAACAATCCCAGAGTTATTAATATCAGAAGGATCGGAATCCTGTTAAGCAGGCCGGGTTTCGAATTGTCCTGCGACGTTTTTGCATCGGCCACCGGTTCCCTTGAATTCTCCCTGGATCTGCGGATCGCGACAAACAAAAAAACTACCAGAATGGCAATTAAAATCAGCCCCTCGTACCTCTGAAGGATTCCGTCAATGAAATTTATGCATATCAAAACGGAGACAAAGATCAGGAAGGGGATCTGATAGCGGACGATATTCCTGTCAATACCTATGGGATGAACCATGGCCGACAACCCCGCTATCAAGGCGATGTTGGCAATATTGGACCCGATGACATTTCCGAGGGAGATGGCGCTGTTCCCGTCCAAAGCGGCGCTGACGCTCACTACCATCTCCGGGCTGCTTGTCCCGAACGCTACGATCGTAAGGCCGATTATCAGGCGGGAAAGTCCGATCCTCTCCGCAAGTGAGGCGCTGCCCCTGACAAGACCTTCGGCCCCCAATGTCAACAGGGCGAGTCCACCGCAAATGTATAAAACTATTTCTAATATCATTCTCTAAAAAGGTACAATCAATATAGACTTATATCAGGCAGCCGCACATTGTGCTCATATTTCGTCTGATTCATTGAAGGTCTGTATATAACACTCGTATATCCAAGTTGGCGTTATAGAATCTTCACTTCCAGTCCCCGATTATCACGAACGGCGCCCAGTAAAAGGGGTGTTTGTATTTCTCGTTCGATTTCAATATGATCTGCGCCTCTCTCAACGCGTCCGGCTTATCCATGCCGGACTTGAGATTTTTATAGAACTCGACCATCAGCTCGGCGGTCGAATCGTCTGAGACCTCCCAGAGGGTGACGACAAGGGACGGCGTCCCTGCAAAGGTAAATCCCCTGGAGAGGCCTATAAGCTCGTCTCCGCCCGTCACCTTGGCGAGGCCAGTCTCGCAGGCGGAGAGGACAACCAGAGACGTCTTGTTAAGGTCGAGACCGAAAAGCTCGTGGACCATAAGGACCCCGTCGTTCTTTCCATCTTCGGCGAGATACAGGGAGGATAGGAGAGGCTCTTCCTCCTTAAATTTCCCATGGGACGCAAGGTGGATGACGTTGTAGTTGGGGAATTTTTCCTTCCCCAATGTCTCCGTGGCGCGATCTTCCACGTATATATCGACGTCCCCCATTACGGCTTTGATGTCCCCCACCTCTTTCTCGGCATAGGGGAGAGATGAATGATTTGTCTTCGGATTCCCAAAAGCCAGGACCCTGCCGCCGATCCCCTTCCTCTTATCGACTATGAACCTCAAGACGCTTGCGCTGGGGTCAACAATAACAGTGTACCTGTCGACAATATATTTTTCCCCGTCGTAAAGCGCCGCAAACGGGAGATAGTGGAGCGGCCCGTGGGGAATGATTATGAGCTTTTCACCCTTGACGTCTTTCAGGGCCGAAGAGAGGAGCAGATCGTACAGCTCTCGGGATTTGTACTGAAAGTCATCGAGGTCAAACGTCAGGAGGGAGTCGCGAAGCCCGTTTACCTTTTCGTTGAGGGAACTCCTGTTTACTTCAATCTGATACAGATCAGTCCCTGCCCTATCGATGGAGAAAAGAATGACCTTGTCGTCCGTGGTGAAAAATTCGATGATGCCGACACCCTCGGGAATAAAGCCCTGAACCTCCTTTAAGGTAAAGGGATTTACCGACACGAGGGACGCGAGCTCCGGGCTCTTGGCCTGAATTTCTCTTATCACGGAGCTGTATCTTTTCTCTATCTCGTCGATCTCCCTGTTCGTATCCTCCAGGGTCGACCGGGCCTTTGAAGCCTCTCCCGATGACCTCTTTTCGCTCAAGACCATGAGCTTGTGCCTGATCTCCTCCTCCTCTTTCAGGAGCTCTTTGTCCGTCGCCTTTCTGACCTCCGGCCTCTTCGTTGCAAGCATATCGAGAAAGGCCCTGGAGCGCGCCCTCTCCACGTAGTTGAAGGCATCACCTACCCTTCCCGTCTCCAGCAGTAGATCGATCAGCTCTTCGTAAACCTCCATCTTATTGCTGCTGAAGGACATCTTGTGCCCCTCGCTCTTGAGCCCCGTCCTCATCGACTCGAGGGCGTTTATCGACATGATGTAATACTGGATCGCCTTGTCCCTTTGGCCCAGTCCCCTGTACGATCTTCCCAGACCCCAGGCACACAGGTATACGTTTTCGACGTTTCTGATCTGGTTGGCGATGGAAAGCGCTTTTTCGAGATTTAAAATCGCCTTGTTGTATTGCTTCATCCCCCAGTACGCCGCGCTCATGTCCAGGAGCGCCGTCCCCTTGGCGTCCACTTTTCCAATCTCGTCAAAAATCTTACACGCCTCCTCAAAGAAGGAGAGGGACTTCTCATATCGTCCGGTTCTCCAGTATACGCCGCCCAAATTGTTAAGGGTGATCGCCTCGCTCGGCTTTATCTTGAGTTCCCGGTTTATCTCGAGGGCCTCTTCGAGAGATGCAAGGGCCTCGTCAAATCTCCCATTGTCCGAATATATCACGCCCATATTACCGAGTACTACGGCTTGGGTTTTTCTGTCGCCCGTCTTCCTGAATATCTTCAACGCCTCTTTGTAGTAATCGAGCGCTTTTTCGTGCTGCCCCAGATTCGTGTATATGAGTCCCATGTCGTTCAACCCGGCGCCTATCTCCCATTGGTCTCCGATCTCTCTCTTTATCTTCAGGGAATCGCTAAAATAGGCGAGCGCCTTTTCATACTCGCCGGTTACCCTGTAGACATTGCCTACATTTCTGAGGAGGGTCCCCGTGGTCGTTCTGTCCTTTATCTTTTTGCTCAGTGCGATCGCCTCCTCGAAGTAGGGGAGGGCTTTGTCGTAATACCCCATCGTGAAATAGGTAGAGCCGATATTGGAGATCGCCTTAAGCTCCCCGAGCCTGTCGCCCTGTTTACGACACATCGACAGGGCCTCACCTAAAATATCCAGCGCCTTCTCGTATTGACCCCCCTCCGCTGAAAGAACCCCCATATTGAAGGTGTTGTTCACTATGTAGTACTGATTTCCCTTCTCTCTTGCCAGCTTCAGACTCCTTTGATAGTATTCAAGGGACTTGTCGAAATCGCCGAGGCTGTAATGGATCAGTCCCATGTTGTAGAGGACCGATACCTCCATTGTCTTATTGCCCGCATCTTCTATTATCTCCAGACCCTTCTTTGTGTAAAGAAGGGCATCGTCGTATTTATCCGTGTTCAAATAGACTTCGCCGATTCCTGCCAGAATCACCCCCTCGATCGTCCTTATTCCCGCACCCCTGAATATCGGAAGGGCCTGCTCGAGATATTCAAGGGCCTTTTCGTTTTCCTGTTTTTCAAGGCGTGTCGCGCCGTTTATAAAAAGCGAGATCCCTTTTTCCGCCCCGTCGACGATCCCCTTCAATGAGTTCAGGGCGTCCCTGTAATGTTTGAAGGCCTCTTCCGGTTTGTCCATATTCCAGTATATATCGCCGATGTTTATAAACAATCTTGCCTCGATACTGCGGTCGTAAGCTCCGCTCAATATGGGAGCCGCCTTCATGAAGTAGGCGAGCGCCTTCTCCGAATCGCCGAAGGCAAGATAGATCTCGCCCAGAGCGAGGAGGTTATCCCCGGTCGATCCGGCCTCTCCCACCTCCTCGAGTATCTTGAGGGCCTCCACAAGAGCTGGAAGGGCCTTGTCATATTTATTCATATTCCAGTAGGTCAGGCCCAGGACGTTGAGGGAACAGCCGATCCCTCTTATGTCACCCGTCTTCTTCATATACGAGAGGGACTCCCCTGCGTATGAGAGGGCCTCCTCATATTCGCCCATCTTGCGGTACACCTCGCCGACGGCAATGTGAACGTAATAGGCAGCCCTTTCACCGTCGTTCTCTTTGAAGACTCTCTCCGCCTTTTTATAATAATCGAGGGCGGAAGCATAGTCCATCTTTAAGGCGGAGCTCTCTCCCAGTGAGAGATACCTTAACCCATCCTCTATCGTCTCCGAATTCGCTATTACAGCCGAAGAACAAAAGACGATAACCGCGATTAAAATAGCGAATGACCTTTTCATACTGTTTTTCCCCGCAGACAGCTTATTGTATCGAACTAAAAAAGGGGGGTAGATTTTCAATATCCCCCCCTTATTCATCTCTTCTCTTTTTATCCCCTTTCCCAGGACAGATTTAAAATATCCATCTATGCATAATTCAACGAAATTTCTAAGGAATTGTAAATTTCAAAACATGATTCATTATACTGCCTCGTTCCTGCGTTGTCAAAAATAATCAATATCTATACGATGCAAGTCTATTGAGCGCCCAAGAAAATTTAAATATTATCAGCTTACATTGTGCTTCTGCCGCATATCCCCTCTTTGTCTTTTATATAATAAAATCATATAGTTTCACTTATGACTAACAAAATGCCCGTTATTAACATCGCCCGTTTCGGGTCTATCCTCAAAACCGGGTGTTTTTTGACTTTTGGGACTTTAAGGGGTATCATATAGTAAAACCATAGAAAAAGGCTAATCTTTCATTAGCAGACGGTAAATATTGAATGGGAGGTTAACTATGAAAAGGACTCTTATTACCCTCTGCGGCTTAAGCATTGCGCTTTTGCTCCTTACGGCTACAGTTCCGGCGGCCGAGACACAGCTCTTCAACAAACCGGGCGCCTACTATGTCAGCGCCTCTATCGACGCGGGATGCTCTCCAAATCCCGCCTATTTTACCATAGCGGACGGTCTTACCGGCACCGACCTCAAGGTTATGGGAATCAGCCCCGGATTCAACTGCGTCACCGGCGCCCCGGCCGACACCCAGGGATTCCAGTTAGAGGCGGGACCCATTATATACAGCGAGTCGAAGTATCTGGACAATCCGCCTGTTGTAAGTCCCGCGCCCCTATCTACGATCACCCTCTCCTCCGGCTCCACGTACACCCTTTACGCCTACGGCGGGAGAAACGCCTACGTCGTCCTGGAGTTCAAGGTCACGGGCGGTTTGACAACACCCCCCGGCACCCCTGGGACGACCCCCGGGACTACCCCTGCGACTCCCGGCACCACCCCCGCAACCCCAGGCACAACCCCGACAACACCCGGCGGAACAACGACGAAGCCCGGATCCACTCCGGGAGGGCCGGCCGTATCCGGACCCAAAACCCTGGAGGGTAAGTGGAAGACCGACTGGTGGGGCGTGCTGACGATCACAATCAACGGCGGCAGCGTGACCGGGAACTACGAGGAGAGCCAGGGGAGGATAAACGGAACCCTCTCCGCCGACGGAAGGACGATAAAAGGGTGGTGGTCGGAGGCCCCGACTTACCAAAGGCCCGAATGCGCCGGTATCTTCACCATCACGCTCTCCCCGGACGGAGGCTCCATCTCCGGAGAGTGGCATTTCGGCGAGAGCGAGTATAAATATGAGATGAAGGGGACGAGGGTGAAATAGCCTAAGCCTCGGGGCAGATTTCCCTACGCAGAAGAATCTCCCCCTTGACAAAGCCGCCAAAAAGACCGATTATGTCGCTATGGCCCCTATTAACCATTTTGATATTAACGCCGAACTCGAAAGGGAGCTCGAATACCTCGCCCTGCAGGCCAGGTGGACGCGGCCGATGCGCCTCGACCTCTACCGGCGGGCGGGGCTGATGAGGCGGGAGAAGATAGCGGACATCGGGTGCGCCGACGGCCTGATCACCGCCGAGATCGCCGGAAGGACGAGGGGCAAGGTCGTGGGCATTGACATCTCGGTCGAGGCGATTGCGCGGGCGCGGGAGAAATATCTTGAGATTGAGCCCGAGAGCGACAAGATCGATTTTAAGGTCGGCGACTTCCAAAACCTCCCGTTCAGGCGGGGGGAGCTCGACGCTGTTACCACCAACTTCACGCTGATGTGGGTGGAGAGGCCGGAGCGGGCGGTAAAAGAGGCGGCAAGGGTCTTGAAGAAGGGGGGGGTCTTTCTCGCCACGGGGGAGCCGGACTACGGCGGGAGGATCGACCTCCCCGAGGAGCTGTCGCTTAAAGATTTCTGGGCGGACAGCATCAGGAAGAAGGGGGGAGACCCGTTCTTCGGGAGGAGACTCGTGTCGCTGTTTCGCTCCGCCGGTTTTAAGGAGATCGAGGCGGGCGTCCACCCCTCCTTCTGGACGGGGGAGGGGGGGGATAAGGGCGACCTAAATATCTACCTCGACGATCTGGGGTGGTGGCTTTCCGCCGCCGGCAGGGACCCGGGGCCGATTATCAAGCGGGAGCGGGCGGCGATAAAAAACGGCCTGCGCTTGGTCTTCATGCCTATATTCTGGGCGACCGGCGTGAAATGAAAATGTTGGAGGGAAAGCCCCCCGGCGCCTAATCCTTCGTGCGCCTGAACTTGCGGTTCATGATTTCTTTATCAAACTAATCTTACTTCCTTTTAAACTTTCTATTTATCGAGAAAAGAAAGAGCGCGAGCAATATAGCACTAAGTACAGTTTGAATAAATTTAAAGACAGACGCTATCGGCTTATCCACAACAGTATACATATTATAAAGCTGTTTTACTCTACCAATGGTCATAATATCCAAGCTGACTATAAGTCCCTGAAAGTAGTCTCTTAAAAAAGCAAATATGTTTTTTTGAATAATGATACTTTTTTGTAATATTTCACCACCAGCGGAAGGATATAATCCTATTTGCAAATAGACATAACCAAATATCAACCAAACAACAAGAAGCCACCCAAAAGCTCTAAGTGGTCTCTCTCCATATTCCGATGTGATTTTATATAAAATTAGCAGAATCCATGAGAATATCTTTCCATCTAGATACCCTCTTCTTCTCATCTCCATTTGCCCAGCGAAAAAATCTCCGGCTTCGTGATGTCTATTAGTCCCTTCGTAATTGAAGAGGAGCTGGTTGTATAATCGGTAGACTTCGTAATGTTCTTGCTCTCTTTTTCTTGGTACTGATATTTTAAACTGTTTTAGAATTTTAAAAACTATCTTTCTGAAAAAGGTCCTTAATCGACTTTTTTCTTCTCTCTCTTTAGGTTCTTTTTTTAGCTTAAAAAGCCAATATCTAAGGTTATACAATAGTAGTTGGAGGTTTCGAAGAGGCCATCCTTTCTCCTGAAATTTCTCATCGAAAACTTTAATCCTGCCCCAATAGAATAAAGATTTATATTTTCTGCCCGTCCAGTATACTTTTAGAAAATCTATTTTACTCAAGTCGGTACGCAGAAATCTAACACAATTAAGATTCACTTCATTAAATATAAGATCTGCGTCTTTTTCGATATTTAGATTTTCAAAATAGGCTTTTTTGTTGTCATCGAAGGTTTTTCCTCTAAAAACGACTTTACACTTTTCCGAGAATGTTGCATTTATAAAGTCTGCCTCTCCCGAGAATTTCGCCCCCACGAAGTAGGCCTGTCCTGAGAATTTCGCCCCCCTGAATTCGGCCCTTTCCGAGAATGTCGCCTCCATAAAGTCGGCCCCTCCCAAGAATTTCGCCCCCACGAAGCAGGCCTTCCCTGAGAATTTCGCCTCCATGAAGCAGGTTTTTCTCGAGAATGTCACCCTACTAAAGTTGGCCACTCCCGAGAATTTCGCCTCTCCGAAGTTAGCCCATTTCGAGAATGTTGCCTCTATAAAGTCGGCTTCTCCCGAGAATGTCGCCCCCCCGAAGTTGGCCTCTTTAAACTCGAGACCTCCCTTTTCCACTCTCAACTTACTGAAATCGAAGTCCTTCGGGAATATAAAATCCCGGAAATCATGCTTCCCCGATTCATAGAGCTTCTTGAACTCTTTACAGAAATATTCTAAATCCTTATCTTCTCTATCGTTGTGGAAGATACAAAAAGCTTTTTTATTATCCTTCCCCGGCCCGTAATCGGAATGTGGGCATATATAATGCATATCATGTACGCATATAAAATCTTTATCATCTATTCTTATATACGTTGTTTTATTGCTTCTATAATCACACATTTTATAAAACCTCAATTACCTGTTATTGCTTTGCTCACTCCAGTCGCTCGCAATGACAAGAAAACTGACTACGCAGACGCACAGATATTATTTATCAGGAATATTCAATTTTGTCAATGTTTTGAAATTGGAAGATTAGAGTATGATAGTATATAAAACATTATGATTTTATATCTGGATTCCCGCTTTCGCGGGAATGACAATGGAAGGGGAACGGCTGGGAAAAGGGATTTATAGAAAAAAGGGAATCCTTTATTCTGTCATTCCCGGCTTGACCGGGAATCCAGATTGATATCAATCCCTACATACGCAGGGACAGGCTGGATTCCCGTTTCCACCCAACCCTAAAACTTCGGCCGGAAGAGCACCAGCGCCGCCGGCAGCACCAAGAGATCCCCTATCAGCGCCGTCAGCATCGTGACGCCGGAGAGAAAACCAAAGTAGGTCGTCGGCTTGAAGCTCCCGAACAGCAGCGTCCAGAACCCGAACAGCAGTATGATCGACGTGGTGACGATGGCTCTCCCGGAGGTGTTGAGCGCCCTTTTGATCGCCTCCTCGTGGTCGTTGACCTCCCTGAACTCTAACTTGTAGCGGTTCAGGAAGTGGATCGTGTCGTCCACCGCAATGCCGATGGCCACCGTGGATATCATAACCGTCGCCGTGTCGAGATTAATCCCGAAGAGCCCCATCGCCCCCATCGTCATGGCGATCGGGATCGTGTTCGGGATGATCGAGATCAGCCCCAGCCTCACCGACCTGAGCTGGAGACCTAAGAGCAGGAAGATTATCACAAACGCCAGGGAGAACGAGACCATCTGGCTCCTTATGATGTAATCCACCATGTGGACGTAGAGGGGAACGATGCCGGTCATCCTGCCGGTCAGCCCCTCGGGGAGGTTCTCCTTGAAGTATTTGTCGGTCTTGTTGAGAAGGATTTTGCACTGCTTGGACGTGATGTTCTTCGCCCTCCCGCTGATCCGCATACCGGACGAGTCGAAGTTTAGGAAGTACTCCAGCTCGCCGTCCGGGGCCATCTCGTAGAGTAGGAGGAGCTGGGCGATCCCCCCCCGAGTCTCGGGGATCCTGTAGCTCTCCGGGTTGTTTTCATCAAAGGCCATGTTGAGGCGCTTTATCAGGTCGGTGACGGCAAGGGAGGTGGAGATGTCAGGGTCGGCCGCGAGGTATCTCTGGAAGTCCTCCACGGCTTTGAGCGTATTAGGCTCGTGGCCGGTGCCCGGCTCCCCCTCGATGATGAACTCCACGGGGGTGACGTTGCCCACGTTATCCTCCATGAAGTGGTAGGCGACCCTGAGCGGGTGGCTCTCGCGCATGAACTCGATGTCCTGGGTCTCCACGTTGATCTTCGTCATGTAGTAGACCGAGCCGAAAAAAAGCGCCGCCCCTAAGATTACGACGGGGACGGGATGGGAGGTCGAAATCCTGTAGCACCAGTTGAGGACGGAGACGATTACCCCCCTCCCCTCGTCGTGGGGGGTCTTCTTTTTAGGGAGGCGCATGAAGCTGTAGCTTATGGGGATAAAGGTCATCGTTATAATGAACGCCGTCAATATCCCCGCCGCGGTGAAGAGCCCCGTCTCCCTCACCGGCACCATCTGGCTCAGGCCCAGCGTGGAGAAACCGACGGCGGTGGTCACGGTGGTCATGAGACACGGCACGCCGATAACCCCGATTGTGTTCACGATAATCTCCCGCTTAGATTTCCCTGCGGAGTCCAGGGCGCGTTCGAAGTAGTGGTTTATGATGTGGATCGAGTCGGCGACGCCGATGACCATGATCAGGGTCGGCACCATCGTGGTCATCATGCTCATCGACTTTCCGGTGATCTTGTAGATCCCCATGGCGATCACTACGCTTATTCCGACCGACGAGATTGAGAGGGCGACCGCCGACCACCGCCTCATGGTGATAAACAGGGTGAAGACCGTAAGGAGGATGGTGATGGGGATAAAGGTCGTGAGGTCTTTGAACGTAAGCTCATTTAAGGAGACGTTGAGGACGGGAATCCCCGCTATGTGGATGGTGTCTCCCCACTCCTTTTCATATTTTTTGGCGATCCCCCTCACCTCCCTCACGATCTCGGGGCGCCTCTCGTCGATGATGCTGATGTCCTTAAGTCGCGCCGTTATCAGCGTTGTCTTTCCGTCCTCCGAGATCAGGGTGCCGATGTATAGGGGGTTGGAAAAGACCCGCTCCCTGAGCTTTTCGATCTCGGCCTCATTTTTCGGGAACTCCTCCATCAAGTCCCCTATGTGAACTCCGTCCTCGACCCCCCATACGTCCACGGCGTCTGTCACGCTGACCACGTAGGTGACACCCTTGACTTTCTTCAGGTCGGCGCTGATGTCGGAGATGATCTTTAGGTCTCTGGCGTTGAATATGGAGTCGACGTTTTTGGTCTTGAGGGCAACGGAGATGAACTCGTCCCCGCCGTAGGTCTTGTTGAACTCGGCGAAGTCCTGCATGTTCGGGTCGTCCTCGACGAACCAGATCTTTATGGAGTTGTCGACAGAGACGTCCCTGGCTCCGTAAAGGGAAATTGTAAATATGCAAAGGATTGCCGCAAGTATGGGGATGCGGAATTTAAGAATCAGCTGGCCGAATCTTTTCATATCTCGTCTAACTTCATGCCGCCCTTGGATTTAACTTCCGCTTCAATTTTCAAAGCTCCGGAGTTCATTTAAGAAATATCCCCTCAGCTTTTCCGAAGGCTCGGGAAAAAGCCGGTCCTGATCTGGATCGCCCCCTCGGGGCATATCTCTTGGCAGCAGAAGCAGCGGATGCACTTGTTGTAGTCGATATTGATCTTCGTCTCCGATTCGGTGATCGCCTTTGCGCTGCAGATATTGGCGCACTGCCCGCACACGATGCAGGCTTCGTGATCGACAACGGGCCTGGGGGTCAGGGTCCTCCTCGCTATCCTCGTGATGACCGACGGCACCCCCCCCAAGATAGGGCCGGTGGGCGGAAACCTGAACCCGTCGACCGAGACGTCCTCGACCCTTTCGCCGACGACCTCGACGTCCGACAATTCTGCGACACCCATCCCTTCCCTTTTCGCAACGGCAAGGGTGTAGAGGAGCGAGGGGTCAAGCCCCACAACCTTTGCTGCCACGGCGTCTACGGCAGAAGCGTCCACTCCGGCGAAGATCAGCCCCAGGTCAACCGGGTCGCCGCTTCCGGGGCCGTTTCCCTCCATCGCCGTTATTGCGTCCATGATAGACAACGTTGGATTTATCAGGTAGTGGAGGTCGAGGAGCATCCTTGCGAATTTCTCAGGGTGGTTTCCCACCTTGAGGTGCCACTGGGTCTTCCTGGCCCCCACGACAGCCCCGAAGAGGTTCTTCACCGCCATCGTCATGACCATCTGGCCATGGGTTTTCAGCTTCGGGACGTTGATGATCTTGTCCGCCTCGGTTATCTCCCTTGCCACCTGAAAGGACTTGAACATCCCGCTCGGATTGCTCAGGGTCACAGGCTCGTCGAACTTCAAGACCGTAACATTGTACTTCTTTATTACGGGAATAAACTCCCCCTTCGAAAGACAGGACGCGAGGCTCCCGATGGCGGGGCTGTCCCCGATCATCGGGACGCCCCCGGCGTCCATGACGAGCTTGACCACGGCCTCCACCACGGCTGGGTGGGTCTGGACCGCCTTCTTAGGCGGCCTTGCGGAGAGCATGTTCGGCTTCACGATGACTCTCTCCCCCTTTGACACGAATCTACCGATTCCCCCCAAGAGATCTACGGCCTGACCGACCTTCTTATAAACCTCCCCCGAGCCGTAGTCGTCGCATCTTACCAGAGAGACCTTTACCCTTTTATCAATATTTGCCAAGGCTTAACCTCCGATCTTACTATCTAAGATACCACAGCATTAGAAGATTAGTCAACAATGAGAGAGTGTATAAATACATAATATGGGAGATTGAAAATTCCATACATGATATTGGTCATAAACTCTCCGCTGTGAAACCGTCTTTTAGACGACAAAAAGAGTGTAGATTTTACCGTCAGGTCTGAACCATAATCGGTTGTCAAGACAATAAATTCCTTGAACCAAATCCCCCATTTTTGGTATTATATCTTCTTTGGAAGGAAGAAAGTCGGATAGAGAAAGATTGACTTAAGGAAAATTTGAGGGGCTAAAGGGAGGTTCCCCTGTATTGTAGAATCGGCCCAGATAGACTTTCAAGGAGCGTTTTGAAAATGGCACGTAAAAAGACCGAGCTTAAAGGTAATATTAGTATGGTGGAAATACCCGTCAACGACCAGAAGGCGGCCCTAGAGTTCTGCCGGAGACTCTCCGCAATGATGAAGGAGTATGGCCCCGAAGAAGACCCCACGAGGCCGTCCCTGCCGAAAATGTCAAAAGGCGACGGCGTCGAGGTATCCGTGGTCATCCCTGTATACAACGAGGAGGATAACCTCCCCCTCATCTACGACAGGCTGATAAAGATATTGGAGGAAGCCTCTTCGTCCTTCGAGATAATTTTCGTGGACGACGGAAGCAAAGACGGAAGCCTCGATATTATGCGGGGTCTCGCAGGCAAAGATGGTCGGGTCAGGTGCGTGGAGCTGGCGCGAAACTTCGGCCACCAGCTCGCCGTCACCGCCGGGATCGACTACGCCGTGGGCAGCGCCGTAATAATCATGGACGCCGACCTCCAGGATCCGCCTGAGGTCCTCCCCGACCTGATAAAGAGGTGGCGGAACGGAAGGGACGTGGTCTACGCCATAAGGGAGAAGAGGAAGGAGTTCTTTCTGATAAGGGCGGCCTTCGCCCTCTTCTACCGCATCCTGCAGCGGGTCTCATCAATATACATCCCGCTGGACACGGGGGACTTCTGCCTCATGGACAGGAGGGTCGCCGACATCATGCGGGGGATGAAGGAGGAGAACCGGTTTCTGAGGGGAATGAGGAGCTGGGTGGGTTTAAAACAGGAGGGTTACACCTACGAGCGCCACGCCCGCCACGCCGGCGAGACGAAATATTCGATTGCCTACAGGGTGAGGTTCGCCATAGACGGCCTGATATCCTTCTCCCACCTCCCCTTGAAATTCGCCTCCTACTCGGGGGTAGCAAGCCTCCTGATCTCTCTCGTCTTCGGCGCATACTATCTGACCGTCCATCTGACGGGGGGCCTCAGTGAGCCTAAGGCCGCAATCCTGATCGTCGCCCTCTTCTTCGTGGGGGGCGTCCAGCTTTTGACCCTCGGCATAATGGGGGAGTATATCGCCCGGATCTTCGACAACGTCAAGGGGCGCCCCCTCTACGTGGCGAGGCGCGCGGGGACGGTGGACGATTCGGAGGACTGAGGAGATCGAGGATATAAGTCTTTCAGACCGGTAAGCGGCCAAGTCATAGGTCACTCTCAGTTCGCCGAAGGATTTTTGCCGTCGAACTCCAAATATCTGACATATTAATATTACTTCCGAGAACTTTCGCTATCTCAACAGAAGTTACATCAATTTACAAAACAGAAATGGAGTAAACCTACAAAATCTGCGCTCACCTCCCAGCGATGTACTTTGCCAGGTCGAGGAGCCTCCCCGCGTAGCCGTACTCGTTGTCGTACCAGACGAGGAGCTTTACCACCCTGTTCATTATCACCCTAGTCGACGGGGCGTCCACGATGGCGGAGTGGGAGTTCCCCAGAATATCCGCCGAGACTATCTGGTCCTCGTTGAACTCGATGATCTTTTTCATCGGCCCCTCGGCCGCCCTCTTGAGCTCGCCGTTTACGCCCTCCACCGTAACGTCCTTTTTCAGGTGCGCAACGATGTCGGTCAGCGCCCCGTCCGGGACGGGCGTCCTGACCGCTATGGCGTCCATCTTCCCGTCGAGCTCCGGGATGACAAGGGCCGTGGCCTTGGCCGCCCCGGTCGACGTGGGAATAAGGGATACCGCCGCGGCCCTCCCCCTCGTCCTCTTAAGGGAGGCGGTGGCCTTGTCCACCAGCGCCTGGCTCGCGGTGTAGGCGTGGATCGTGGTTACCATCAGGTACTCGATCCCGAAGGCGTCGTTCAAGACCTTGACCGGCGGGGCGAGGGAGTTGGTCGTGCACGAGGCGTTGGAGATAATATCATGCTTGCCGTTGTCGTAGAGGCTCTCGTTCACCCCCATGACCACGGTCAGGTCGGCCGACTCCGATGGCGCGCTTATGACCACCTTTCTGGCGCCGGCGGTGATATGTTTTGCCGCATCCTCCCTCCTCCTGAAGCGCCCCGTGCACTCCAGAACGATATCCACCCCCATCTTCCCCCAGGGGAGTTTCTCGGGGTCCGTCTCGTTTGTGACCTCGATCTTCTTGGAGCCGAGGATAAGACTGTCGCCCTCGTTTCCGACGCCGAAGCTTGCCCTCCTGTGTACGGAGTCGTACTCGACCAGGTATGCGAGCTCTTCAATCGGTGTCAGGTCGTTTGCCGCAACGATCTCTATCCCCTCCGGATCGTCCTGAATATAGTGGCGAAGGACGAGCTTCCCGATTCGCCCAAGCCCGTTTATGGCAATCCTTGTCATAATGATACCCCTTTAAACTTTTTTAAGGAAACTTCAGATAATGCGATTTTGTATTCGTTTAATATATCACAAATTAATATTTTAGATACTTTTTTCGGGAGGGAGATAATATGAACGGTAAGATCGAGTCTCAAAGTTGAGCATAGGCTCAAAAATGTTTTTTAAGATAACGCAAACGTTTGGAGAAATAATGGAGGATCTTTTCAGAAACGAGGCGCAGCTACTCATCTTCGTCGCAAAGACAAACCTGGTGAAGCGATACTTTGACGGCAGACTCTCACTCAATGAGGCTGCAAGCAGGATGATGAGGATCGACACCTTGGAGATGCTGATCCATTACTGTGACTTCGTCGAGTATTACGACGAGATCGAGGGTCTTAATGAGTGAGCGACGAAGGGGAACTCATCGATCGGCGCCCCCTTCAGAGCCGTCCTTCAAGGTAAATCACTGCAAGGACAGAGCGGATGCTCCCCGATCCCCCCATATTCGGCCCCTCGTAGGCGATCGTCGCGGCGAGCCGCTCCCCGTCCGGGGAAAATGAGCTGTCCGAGACGACAACCCTCTCCGTGTCGCAGACGTTCTCCCTAAACCATCTCGAGTCGTTGCTTTCCGACTCGTTGAAGAAGGTTATCGGTCTCCTTCCGCTCCCGTCCGGATTCATGGCCCACAGCTCCGTCTTAACGTATCTCCGCCAGGTATGGCCGCTAACCGAGTCGAACTCCACATCGAGTCCCTCGCCGGACATCCAGACGATGAGGTCTCCCCCGGGCGAGTAGTGAGCGTGCTCGTCCCAGTCCTCGGCCGTGGGGGTCAGCCTCCTGAGGATATTGCCGTCAAGCTCAAGCTCGTAAATATCGAGTCCGTTCAGGGGTTGTTTAGGAATAAGGTTTCCGGAAAAGAGCACTCTGGAGTCATCGGGCGAGAAGCCGTGGCTCTCGTAGAAGCTCCTGAAATTGCCGGGGGTCAGCGTCGTCACGTTCTTGATCACGACCTTACCGTCCTCGAAGCCGATCTCTCCGATCTTGAGGGCCCACTCGCCCCACTCCTTGCCCCCCTTACCGTAACCCCTCCCCAGCGACTCCGTCCAGAGGAGCTTCTTCCCGTCGTGACTGAACTGCGGGTGAATCACCCCCCGGGACCTCTTGAGATTTGTCTCGATATCGGTTAGCCTGACGACGAAGTCGCCGTCGATTCCCGCGGCCCAGAGGTTGCAGTTTAGCCCCGTCCCCGGCTTTGCAAATGCATCGGCCTTTTCGCCCACGGCGTCCTCGTTCTGGGCGGTAAATACGAAATATTCCCCGGATGGGTGGAGCGCCGCGCCGCCGTTCTGCCTTTTCGGAAATCCGTTGCCGCACGTCAGACAGCGGCGGTCGGAGCCGTTCGGCCGAATGATCCAGACGTCGTGATAACCGTCATGAAAGCTGGCCCTGGAGTAGACGATAAAATCCCCGCCAGGCGACCACTCCACATCGGACGAGTTCCTGTCCAGTATCGTAATCCGGACCGAATCTTCCCCCTTTTTCTTGTCCATCACGGCATCGGAGGCGACCGCCGCAATAAAAAAAACGATGACCGCCGACAGAACGATAAGCTTATTTATATTCATTTCGCTCCCCCATCAAAAAATATTCTGTGAATATTAGACTGAAAAGAAGGGGAAAGGTTAAATCATCAAAAAGAATTTCAGGTATATCAACAGGCCCGTGCGCGCAAAAAGAATCGGACAAATATTGCTCGAGTCAAAGATCAAACCGTAGGATCAAATTTATACTAAGGAAATCAGGCTGAATACACACGTTGACCTTAAAGGCTAAAAGAAATATAAACTGGAGAATCGGAAGGGAAGAGAGAATCCGGGGCAGCGTCTTTCGAGTTAAACCCTTGTCAGGTTGAAAAACATCCCGAAAAAGTGGGAAATGCTCCCCCCCATCACGAAGAGGTGCCATATGGTGTGACTATAGGGCATCTTATCCAGGGCGTAGAAGATTATACCAAAGGTGTAGCTCAGCCCTCCTATGACGAGCCAGACTATCAATCCCTTGGGGGCCATTATGAGCATCGGCTTGATGGCTATTACGACGAGCCACCCCATAGCGATGTAAAATAATACGGAGAGAATTTTGAGCTTGTTTATTATGAAGAACTTCGTGATTATCCCAGCTATAGCCATCCCCCAGATGAGGCCGAAAAGGGTCCAGCCCCAGGGACCACGCATTACGGTAAGGGTTATGGGCGTATAGGATCCTGCTATTAAAAGGTAAATAGACGCATGGTCCATAACCCTGAAAAAATGCTTGACTTTTGGATTTGTGAAGCCGTGGTAGAGGGTCGAGGCGAGGTAGAGAATTATCAGCGTGGCTCCGTAGATTGAAAAAGTGACGACCCGCCATGCGTCGCCGTAGAGGCTCGAAAAGACTACCAGAAGCACCAGTCCCGCTATGGAGAGGGCAACCCCGATCCCGTGGGTGATGCTGTTTGCGATCTCCTCCCCTATGGTCTGATCCGTCGACCCTGAAACTTCCCTCGATTTATCCGATTCACCGCTCATTTTAGAACTTTCCTACTATCTTTCACCGTTTTCGAACCGTTTTAAATATAGCAGCTTTTGTATTTAAAATACTGTCCAGCCATCGGCAGCAAGGCCGATCGGAATTTTACTATTTTATCTAATCTATCTATTTTGACCTGAATGTCAAGGGAAAAAGGAGTAATATTTTTTCAACCCCCTTCTTTTTTTTCTTGACAACAAACCCTCCGCTATATATAATAATATTGTTAGTCTTGCCTAATAATGTTATATGCATCGAATACCCGTGGGTTGGGCAAAAGAGGGGATGGGGCAAAAGCGGGGACGGGGAAGGAGGCAGGCGAAGGGCAAAAAGAGGGAGTGGGGCAAAAACGGGGACGGGGGACGGGGTAAAAGGCGGGCACGGTACAAAAGCGGGGATGGGTCAAATAGGTTTTAACAAGGTAATTAGGATATGGCCGTAAGAAGGAACCATAACGAAAAGAGGGAGAGAGAAGAGATCATAAACAAGTTCTACACCGTTTTTTCAGAAGACGGCCTTGAAAATCCCGAAGAGCGGTTCAAGCTCCTCGATCTATTTTTGGATTCGGAAAATCACCTCTCGCTTAACAAGCTGCATGAGATGTCTCAGGCCGCAGGCCTTTTTCTTACTCCCCAGAAGATCTCCGATTACATGGATATTTTTGAGCGATACGGCCTTGCAGAAAAGGTCGAAAATCAGGACGGGAACGTTCTCTACGAGCACCTTCATCTCGGAAAACACCACGATCACATGATCTGCGTCAAGTGCGGGAAGATACTCGAATTTGAAGACGCCGATATAGAGCATCTGCAGAATAGTGTGGCCGCATACCACGGGTTTTTGCCCCTCAAACACAGCCTGACCATGTACGGACTCTGCGATAAATGCCAGGGGGAGAGAGAGAAGTTCATCCGCCTCAGCGACGCAAATCCGGGGGAGAGGGTGAGAATAGAGAGATTCATGGGGGGACACAGGCTGAAGAACCGCCTTCTCTCAATGGGGCTCTCAGTCGGAAAGGAGGTCGAGGTGTTAAACGCGGGCAGGCCCGGCCCCACAATCATCGCAGTGGACGGGAGCCGAATCGCCCTGGGCCACATGCTTTCGAGAAAGGTGTGGGTCCTGGTAAACCACTTTTAGGGAACACTTAGGAGATTTTTTTTGTCGTTTGAGTTAGGCATGTCTAACTTTATTAGAGATAGTATCGTAATAAAAAATGGCACACCGATTTTGAAGGGTTACATGTGTGGAAGTTGACGCAGGCTGTCGATTGAAGGATAATCGGGTTTAATAATATGGATTCTATCATGAAAAGGAATATGGAATGAGCGTTATTAATGTGGCGATAGCCGGAAACCCAAACAGCGGAAAAACCACCATCTTCAACGCCCTGACGGGTTCGAGACATATGGTGGGGAACTACCCCGGCATTACAGTGGAGAAGAAGGAGGGAAAGATAAAAATCGAGGGGAGGGAGGTAAATTTCATCGACCTTCCGGGGACATACAGCCTTACCGCCTATTCCCTCGAGGAGTTAGTGGCGAGGAATTTCATAGTCGAGGAAAAGCCGGACATGGTGGTCGACATCATCGACTCCTCGAACCTCGAGCGGAGCCTCTACCTCGCCGTTCAGCTTATGGAGATGAACGTTCCACTGATCCTGGCCTTCAACATGACAGACCTTGCGGAGCTGAGGGGGATCGAGATTAATGTTGAAGAGCTCTCCGGGCTCCTTGGCATTCCGATAGTGAAAACAATCGGCAACAAGAAGACGGGCTTGGATCAGCTCAAGCGGACGATCGTTATGGTCGCCGAGGGAAAGATCGAGTCGACTCCGAGCAAGATATATTATGAAGACAGGGTGGAAGAGGAGATAGCGAGGCTCGCGGAGATCATAGAAAAGTCGTCCCTTTCGGAATCAGGATTCTCCCCCCAGTGGCTCGCGGTAAAGCTCCTGGAGCACGACACAGAGGTGGAAAAGAGGCTGTCGGAAGATGAAAAATGGGAGGAGATAGAGACCGCCCTTGAAGGGAGCAGGGAAAACCTGCTGAAGGTTCTCAAGGAGGACTCGGTAAACCTGATAGCCGAGGGACGCTACGGATTTATCAAGGGCACGATGAAGAAGGCGGTAAGACACATCAGAGAGGATCACATAATCGTGTCCGACAAGATCGACAAGGTTCTCCTGAATAACCTCCTCGGGATTCCGATATTCGTCGGCGTGATGTACATAGTCTTTCAGGGCGTCTTCAAATGGGCGGGCCCCTTTATGGATTTAATCGACGCCTTTTTCGGATGGATGGGGAGCGTCGCCGCACTCATAATCCCGGAGGGATTGATCCAGAGCCTTGTTGTCGACGGGATCATCGGGGGCGTGGGGGGGGTCCTTATTTTTCTCCCCCAGATACTCTTCCTCTTTTTCTTCATCGCGCTTTTGGAGGGCTCCGGCTACATGGCCAGGGCGGCGTTCATCATGGACAGGGTCATGGAGAAGTTCGGGCTGAACGGGAAGGCCTTCGTCCCGCTCCTCTCGTCCTTCGCCTGCGCCATCCCCGGGATAATGGCGACGAGGACGATCGAGTCGGAAAAGGGGAGGCTTGTCACGATGCTCCTGGCCCCCCTTATGTCCTGCTCGGCCAGACTCCCCGTCTACACACTTATGATCTCGGCCCTGATACCGCAGAAGAAGATATTCGGGGGGCTGATCGACGCCCAGGGATTCACGCTCTTCTCCCTCTACTTCGGGGGAATCCTGGTGGCGATGGTGATGGCCCTTATATTCAAGGCCACGATATTAAAAGGGGAGTCCCCGCCCCTCGTAATCGAGCTTCCACCCTACAGGATTCCGACGCTGAAGGAGATTTTCGTGCAGATGTGGGATCGTTCGAAGCACTATGTCCAGAAGGCGGGGACGATCATCCTCGCCATATCGATAGTCATCTGGTTTCTCTTCACCTTCCCCAGAAATCCCGATACAAAGGTCGACTACGACAAGCTGAGGGAAAATAGAAAGACCGAGTTTGTACAGGAGACCGGATTCAAGCCGGGCGCCCTCGAAGAGGGGGGCGATCTTTACGACAAATACCTGCCTTACGCCGAATTCGACAAGGCGGTCGAGGAGGGGGGATTCGAGGAGGGGGACGAGGGATACAAATCGGCAAAGGATACCCTCGACAAAGAGCTGTCGGTACTCAAGGCGGAAAGTCCCGACCTGTTCGATGCGGTTTCCGTCTACAGGGAAAAGTACCTCCCCGACATCGAGGAGATCGACAACAAAGAGGCGATGGAGCTCTTCTCCCTCTCCTACGGCGGCAAGGTAGGCAGGGGGATAGAGCCTGTATTTAGGCCGCTGGGGATGGACTGGCGGCTTTCCGTTGCTATGGTTGCGTCCTTTGCGGCAAAGGAGGTGTTCGTGGCGGCGATGGGAACGCTCTACTCCCTCGGCGGGGAAGTCGGGGCGGAGAGCAAGGCCCTCATCCAGTCGGTGAGAGACGACCCCCTCTTTGCGGGAAGGGCGGGGATCCTCCTCGCAATTGTCGTCATGGTCTTTTCCCTCCTGTCGACGCCCTGCATGGCCACGGTGGCAGTGGTGAAGCAGGAGTCGGGGAGCTGGGGATGGGCCGGATTTTTGGTCCTTTACACCTTAGTTTTGGCTTGGATCGTCTGCTTCACCATCTGGCAGGGGGGAAGGCTGGTCCTGGAGCTCTAATCGAGAGCGCCCCTCATCATCGGAGACAGGGACGGGTCAGTAATTTTTAAAGAGGAGGGATTGTAAGATGTGGGATATAATTATTGTTTTTTCCGTGGTGCTATTGGCTTCCTTCTACATTATCCGAAGGATAGTCAAGGCCCTCTCATTAAAAGACGGCGCAAGCGGCTGCGGCTCGTGCCCGATGTCGGGAAACTGCGCCATGTATGTGAAGGGCGAAGGGTGCGAAAAAAAGTGAAGGCAATAAAATAATCACGGGCTTAAAAGCGTCTATAGAATAGAGGGAAAGCTGTGAATTTATTAGTGCCGCCTTTGAGCTTAAATATTATATATTGGAGGATAAGATGACGGAGCAAAAATGGATAAAGTGGGACCCTGATAACGGTATTATCGAATCAAACTTCGGGAGACTGGTAATGTACGCCGAGGGTTTCATCAGGGGTTTTATAGAGGAGCTTACGAAATCGGGGGGCACGGCGCTGGAGAAGATGGTGATCAAGGATATGGCCTTATCCATCGGAATCGACTATTCCGAGTCAAACGGCCTGAACTGGCGCTCCTTCGAGGATAAAATGGACCAATTTCTGTCACCGTTTGAAGAAATCAATAATAAACCGGCCGAGCTTGAGTGGGACGGCAAGAGCAGGAATATGAAATATGGAAATTTCCTCAAAACCAAGCTGTGGCCCCTGAAGACCATCGGGGCGTTCAAGTCATCGGCGGAAAAGGCCCTTACGGAGAGGGGAGCCAACGCCATCATAGGGCAGGCGTCCCGAAAGGCCGGAAGGGAGTTTGCCAATTCGGTGGGCAAGGCCTTTAACTGGGATTCAATGGATAAGGTCATTTCGAGCATGGGCGGAATAATGCCCCAAAATTTCAGGACGCTGGGCTGGGGGAAGCTGGAACTTTTTATGAAGGCAGAGGATCGCGTTGTCGTATTTGTTATGAAAGGAATATACGAGGCCGAGGTGGGCGGCGATAAGGCGTCCCTTACAATACTCAAAAACCAGATCGAGGGGATAGGAGAGAGCCTGGCGAAAAAGGAGAGCCTTTCGGTAAAATGTAAAGAGGTCGACTCCCCCCTGGGCGGTGACACGAGGATTGTGGTCTTAAAGCTATCGGGGTCGGGAGAGGATGTGGACTGGGACTTGGTGCCTTGGCGGGAGATGGTCGCATAGTGAAGTTGAATTGAAAATTGCATGCTCTATCTGAACATATAACATTGAAAAGGGGGCACTTTACCTATCTCCTCTGCCGGTGTCCCCCTCATCGTTATATGAGACAAACATTTTGTTTCGATTCCCTTCCCTGGGACATTGTTCATCCTAGGTCTGCCTTGAAAAGAGCAAACGCTGTTATAGACTAAAAACCTTCAACAGAGCTTAATGAGGTGGAATTTGGTAAAGTGATTTTGCTACAATAAAAGTTTTTCAAGCATCTCAAGGTGTCAATACAAAAGGTTATTAAGGAAAAACCATGGAAACTGACGAAATCCAAAAAGACGTCAGAATGAACGGCGAAGACAAGTACTACCTAAAGAGGAAGAGAAGTATTGTCGGGCAATTCAATTCGATGTTAAAAAAGATGTATCCTTACATCGAGTCTCAATTTGGAGGCGAATTTGCGGAAACCCTAATACCGCAGCTGCTGTTGGAGCTTGAAGAGATCATCCCAAAAATACCCGATGTCGGCGGCAAAAAGAGCCCCTTTATCAGGGAGATGGTCCTTTCCGCATACGCCGTCTCGTTTTACCAAGCTATGAACCGCAGCGGGATACCGCTGCGGGACATCGGTTTGACGCTGTACAGGTCCTTCGAGTATTATCTCAATACCCTCCCTAGATCCATCAGATGGTTAATGGGAGCGTGGAGTTTTTCGCCCTTTGTCAAAAAAAGATACGAGGGAGGCGTTTCGGAGTCTAAAAGCGGAATTTACCCCAAGGGCTTTGTATACGATTATGTGGGGGGGGACGGGGAGAGTTTCGACTATGGATTGGACATCAAGGAATGCGGAATTTTAAAGTTCTTCCAATCTTTAGGGATTGAGGAGTTCACGCCGTATCTCTGCATCACCGATTATTGTGTATGCAAGAGCCTTTTTACGGGCTTTTATCGCACGTCTACCCTAGCGTCAGGCGGTCCCGTATGTGATTTTAGATTCAAGAAAGGGGGAGAGACCGCTGATGGTTGGCCGCCGGAAGCACTTCCAGAATGGAAAGGCTGATAATACTTTCGCCCGCCTCTTTTTGACGGAACAAATCGACTTACTAATATAAAAAGGGGACATCGGCCCTATCTCACCCGCCGGTGTCCCCATTTCTTTTAGACAATATAGATACCCTGACTTTATGATATTGTGAAGATAAGTTATTTCCTTAAAGGAGGAAGGCAATTATTGATTAATCACGCCCATGGAAGATCAGCGGATTGAAAGGTCTTTACAATTAAGGGGTTTTTCGCTTTTTTATAAAGGCACTGCAATAGAAAAGCGGGCGCTCCCCATCTCATCCCCCCTATTGATCGAATCTACAAGACATCCCCCCTCCCCCTTCACTCGATGAATTGAAGACCCCAAGAACAAAGCCCTGCCCACTGCCCCCTTGCTCACTTACTCTCATTCAACCCGTCTGTCCACTTCCCCGCATCATCGAACCGGCAACACCCTCTTTCCCTCCCCCTTAATAAATCAGAAAACTGAAATCCTGATTTCCCCTGCCCACCCCCCCCTACCCATCTCTCCACATCGATTAAATAAAAAAATCTCCTTAACTCCCTACTTTCTATCCCCTGCCCCCTTGATAAATCAGAAAAAGGGAATTTTCGTTTATCCCCGCCACCCTCGTCGATCAAATAAAAAAATCTCCCTCTCCCTCTCTCCCTACCACAATTTAGATCCCGACCGATTAGTTTAGAATGTAGTTGACCGGATTCACGGGAACGCCGTTTATCCTGACCTCATAGTGGAGGTGGGGGCCGGTGCTCCGCCCCGTGTTTCCAATTGTGCCCAACCTCTCCCCTCTTTTGAGTCTTTGACCCTCTCTGGCGTCTATGCTGTTGAGGTGACCGTAACAGGTTGAGATGCCGTAGCCGTGATCTATTATCAGGAATTTGCCGTAGCCGCTTCTGATGCCGGCAAATATAACGATGCCGTCCGCCGAGGCGTTAATTCTGGTACCGACCCTGTTTGCTATGTCGAGCCCCTCGTGCATCCTCCTTCCGCGAAACCCGAAGCCGGATGTGACAAATCCCCGGGTCGGCCAGATGGAGGGCGTGGAGGCAAGGAGGTTTTCCTGCTCTTCCAGGAAGCTCAGAAGCTCGTTCAGGCTTTGCTCCTCGTGATTTGCCACCTCACTGAGCCTTTCGATCTCGCTGTTCAGCTCATCGAAGAGGGCGGACGTTCTATCGTCGAGGGAAGATTTCTCCTTCCCTCCGGGGATGGGACCCCCGATGCCGAAGAGGGTCTTCTCTTCGGTGTACTCATCGATGTCGGCGAGATCTCTAATCTTCTCGTCGAATCCCTTTATCTTATCCATTCTCGCCGAGAGGGTTTCATAGGTCTTCTCAAATCCTTTGAGCTCCTCCTTCAGCTGTCTGTTCTGTTCGGAGAGGTCTCCCATTTCAACATATCTGGATCGAACATCTATATAGTTGTAAAACATATATCCCGATATTATAAAAGTCGCAAGGATTAAAGCCGTAAGAATATATAGAGAGTGGTTGGAGAATTTCAGCTTGAAAAGGGTCGAGGCCCTTTCCGGGACTATTATAACGGTATAATGTTTTTTTCTTACCATGATTAAAATCTATCCCAATTTAGGATTTTAGTATAAAGCCGCCTTACGAAAACCGTTTATCAACACAAATACTTAACATATCGATCGAAGATTATGGACAACATCTCCTGTCATATAAAAAAACTTGCACTCACCACTCTCAATTTTTCAGTTCAAGACAAAGAGGAGCGGATTTATCGGCACATCGTTTATTCTTACCTCGTAGTGGAGGTGGGTGCCGATTGAGCGCCCGGTGTTTCCCATGAGGGCGATCTTTTGCCCGCGCTTTACCCTGTCCCCCTCGTCAACAAGGATGTTTTCAAGATGGCCGTAGCCGGTGGAGATTCCGTAGCCGTGATCTATGATGACGTATTTGCCGTAACCGGTCCTGATTCCCGTAAAGGATACGACTCCCACCGCCGGCGCAAATATCGGGGTACCGGCCTTGTTGATTATATCGACGCCGTTGTGCATTCTCAGCTTGCCGGTGATCGGGTCTTTCCTGAAACCGAAGCCCTTTACGTTGTAGATACCCCTCGTAGGCAGAATCGAGGGGGTGGAATCGAGGCGGTTCTGCTGCCCCTCGAGGAAGCTGTAGAGCTCCTGGAGGCTCTTTCCCTGCGTCTCCGATTTCTTCTGGAGTCTATCAATATCATTGCTGATTTTATCCGTGAAAGAGCCGAAATCGTCCTTGTCGGTTTTTGACTCTCCCTCTTCATCAACAAGGGGGCCGCCTATGCCGAACATCTCGTATCCCCCCGAGTATACCTTCACGTCCGCCATATCGCAAAGCTTGTCATTCAGGGCCTTCAACCCGTTCAGTCGGGTTGACAGGTCGGCGAAGGTGCTCTCGAACTCCTTTATTTGTCTCTCCTGAACCTCCGTCTCCTCCTCGAGATACGCCAACTTCTTAGACTCCATGTGCATTTTCACGTAGCTCACGGCGAGGACGCCGGAGAGGATAAATGAGGCGATGAATAGAAAAATCATGATATTCAGGGATATGGACGATATCTTAAATCTGCTCAGACTCTCAGCCCCGTCCGTAACTATCATAATGGTATAATAACTTCGATAATTCATAGCTAAATATCAAATACCGAACCAAATATCGAACTCGAAATGAAAATAGTGTTACGGAGGCTAAAAACAAAGAAGGCGAGTTTGGAATCTATCATTAAATTGAGCTAATGTCAATAATATTATATAAATTTAATTATTTTACACTGATGAAAAAAGGGGAAAAGGCCCTGATTTCCCTCTTTTGTCGCCGAAAAACGCATTTTCGGGCGACAGAAAGGAGCTTTTTTCGGAAATCCCGGCCTTTTTGCCCCTCGTGGATTGGCAAATGTCTACTTACAGTAGTCGGAGGTCTTGGTTACCGAGTTGATCGTGACCTCTGCCCCCTCCATTATGACAAACTCGCTCAGGCCCACCTCGCCCTCTTTGCTTCCCCAGTCGTAGGTGTAGCCGAGTCTCGTCCACGGGTATCCACCCTCGCCGTACGACTTCGACCTGAGGTCGTTGAACCAGAGGATATGTTTTTTCGAGATCGTGACGAGCCGCTTCGGCCCCGGGAAGTCGAGCTCCGCCTCCATATCCGTGACCTCCGGGTCGGGGCTGGGGCGAAAAAGGTCTTCGGGGGAGACCCATATCTCCACAAACCTGTCCTTTCCGTTATTCGGCGGAAGCCCCATAAGCCCTTCGAGCCTCAAGGTAAGGGCCTCCGGCGCCAATCTACCGAGGCGGTTTTCTCTGGAGAATTCTTTCAGCTCCGGGACGGTAGTCACCCAGATCTCCCTCGTCAGGACCATCTTCTTTCCCACCAGCACATCGTAGCCGTTCCAGGACGTCCATGTCACGACCAGAAGCTCCCTCTTTCCCGGCTCCCCGCGCCAGACGAGGTTCTTGTTCGTCTCGACGATAGGGACGAGGTTTGTGGATATCTCGCTTGGCTCCGCCGTCTCGGCGTCGGCCACAGCCATGATATAGGCGGATTTGAGCTTATTCAGGTCACCGGAGCCTATCGCGGGCGACATTGTTGCGCAGGCGCTCAATATTACCGAGCTTGTGGACAGCGCAAAGATGGCCGTGACAATAAGCGCCGCCCAACGGAAGCTTTTAGTCCTATCTGATCTTTTCAATTTCATATCAAGCCTCACTTATTACCTGTTTCATCAAAAAACTACTATCTAAACAGCGCTCCGCCCCTTTGGACGGGCGGGGAAGACCGCCTCAAATGCGACTACTTTTCCTTGTCTCTGGCGCCATGCCCGACGGCCGTGGGACGCGACCTTGCGAGGTTAGACAGCCTTTCGTGCTCGTCCTTTCTTATCTCCCCCGCGGCGAGCCTCCTGTCAAGCGCATCAAAGATGTCTTCCCCCTCCTCCTCCTGAATCCCCTCCCGCTTCTCAAGGAGGCACCTCCCGAGGAAAAAGATGGCGGCAAGCCCGGCGACAATGAGAAGGAATGCGATGATGATGACTATTAGAAACATTTTTTTAATAGAAAGGTTATACAGATTTGACTAAACAATATACTTATTTAGTAAATTTGACAAGACAATTTTCAATAGGATCTTTTGGAGAAACATTTGAAGAACAAAGGTTAAAACTTAATCCCCCCCCTTATCGCCTTTTCCTTAAGGTAGTTGACAAAGGCGGAACAAGAGACGAGCATGTATTTTGCATCTTCCGGAAAGATTTTAATATCACCTTTAGTCTTTGGATGGCGAATACCTTCATTGCTGGCCCAACCATAAATACGTTTATAGGCTTCCTGCAAGTTTGTATTTATTTCAACCCTACCGGATTTTTCAATATTCTTAAATGCATCACCCAAACTTTCATTTTTCCTCCCAGAAATTATTTTTAACATCGCCTCAACTGCGCTTATGGATTCCTTAATTGTAAAAGTCAAGCACCTTCCGTACAGTATGTCCTCTCGGGGCCGCCGATTTAGGCGGCTTCCTTTGGTATCTCGTTTCTTT
>JAFGIX010000019.1 GCA_016929395.1 Candidatus Zymogenus saltonus | reverse complement strand
AATAACCGTTATAATGATGATATATTCGAAATTGTAGTTTCTTATCTAACTAATTTGGTGGAAAATCGTTTATAATTCCCTAAAATTTTTATAAAACTTTTTTTGACAAGGACATCTTTTTGTGTTATTATATATTCTTTAGAGATAATACTTTTTTATATTTCGGTGTTTTTATGAAGAATTTAGCTATTGTCCTCTCCATACTGTTAGTTGCCTTTGCCGCCGTCGGAGGCTATTTATATCTCTTCAAATACCGCCCGGCCGTTTCCAAAATCGACTCCGTTAACGACAAATTATTCGAGCTTGAAACCCGTCTGGAAAAGGCAGAGGCCGATCGCGATGTAAAGGCGGCCCGCCTAAAAGAGGCGGAAGAGAAGATCGAAGAGCTGACGGATAAGGACAAAGACAAGACCAAGGGTATATCGGAGATTGAAAAGACATACAATGCGCTCATAGAGGAGATGCAGAAAGAGATAAATGACGGACAGATAGAGATAACCACATTAAAGGAGGAATTGACTGTAAATGTCCTTGACAAGGTTCTCTTCGATTCCGGAAGAACCGAGATAAAGCCGGAAGGGCTGAAGGTCTTAAAAAGGGTTGGCGATATACTAAAGGAAGTCGAGGGAAAACTCATCGTTGTGGAGGGACACACAGACAACGTCCCGATAACAAATCCCGCGGTAAAAAGGAAATATCCTACGAACTGGGAGCTATCCACGGCCCGTGCCACCACCGTGGTGAGGTATCTCCAGGAAGAGGTGGGAATAGATCCAAAGCGTTTGATCGCTACGGGCTACTCCGAGTACCGCCCCGTGGCGGATAACAAAACCGATGAGGGCAAATCGAGAAACCGAAGAATCGAGATAATCTTGAAATCCGATAAAAGGCTCTCAGATAATTAGTTCCTTTTATTGACTTCTATTATTGAAAAATACATTCCAATTAGAACTTTTCGAAAATTCCAGTTTCCCTTTCGTTTCTATAAAGGCGGGGGCTTAGGAATTGATTCCGACGGCAGGCAGAGCGAGAGCAACTTCGGAGGGGGAATGACACGTGAGTTCAGATGAGATTTTTCTATGTGGGATTTAAGACTTGAAAGACTAAAAAGATATTCGAGAAGCATTTGAAACTAGACCGTAATCATAATAACGAATAGAAATTGAATTAGGGAAGCTTAGATCGGGATTTTATGACGTTTCCTGCAAAAGAATGGATATCGACCGGATTCCATCGGTTAAATGAGAAATCGATAGAGCTTGAAATGAAAAAACCGGGATTAGAAGAGGATTTAGAAAGCTAATGAATTGTCATTGACAGAATTTTATTATTTTGAGGAGGTACGCTAAATGTTGTTTAAAGTAGGGGATCTTGCTGTATATCCGGCCCATGGAGTGGGAAGAATTGAATCGATAGAGGAAAAGGAGATTTCCGGAACATGTCAGCTCTTCTATACCATACGGATTATGGACAATGGAATGACTATCATGATTCCCTCCTGCAACATTAAAAGCGTGGGGCTAAGACAAATCATTTCCAAGACAAAGGTTAAAGAGGTATATAGTATTCTCAAAGATAAAGAAGTTGAAATCGACAATCAGACCTGGAACAGAAGATACCGGGAGTATATGGAGAAAATCAAGACCGGGTCTGTTTTTGAAATAGCTATTGTCTTAAGAGATTTACACATCCTGAAACACGATAAAGAACTTTCCTTTGGTGAGCGTAAGCTCCTCGATATGGCGACGAATTTACTCGTCAAAGAGCTTGCAATTGCGGAAGACACAAATGAGGATCAGGTCAGACTCGATTTAAAAGGTATTTTGACCAAGTAGTCGCCAAGTAGTCGCCAATTAGTTGAAATTACCTCTGACCGAATCGCTTGCAACCGCCCCTCTCCAATTAAAAGCAATTTTGTGAAACCTAACGTCCCGTTTTTACGTCTAAATATTACTCGTAAACGGCGGGTGGATACAAAACGAGAAAGGAGGTCATCTATTCAGTTTAATTATTATACATTTTTTTAAACACGATTTCGAGATTTTTCATTTATTTTAATCTTTTATGAGGAGAATGATCTTGGGTACATTTATTTTACGGGCCATTTTTATAATAGTGGCAACGGCCCTTGGATATATGTCCGGACCGATTTTAAAGACTGTAATCCCGCCTTACAATTCAATCATTGGAGGGGCGGTTGGTTTCATGGCGGCTGTTGTTGTTATTCTCAGCATCGTCTGGGCCAAGAAAAACGAACTTAAGGTGGTAATAAGCGCTGTTTTTGGCCTTATTATTGGAATCATTATCGCCAACCTTATCTCATACACTCTGATCTTTAAAATCTTAAAGCCGGATACCTTTACCTTCACCCTCTTTATACTTACAAATTTCATATTCGCATATCTGGGATGCGGAATAGGAATAATGAAGGGGCCGGAGATCAGCTTCAGGTTCTTGAGGAGGCTCCCCGGAGAATCACAGAAGGAGATGAACTATAAGATACTCGACACATCGGTGATTATCGACGGCCGCATATCCGACCTCTGCGAGACCGGGTTTATAGAGGGTATATTTCAGATACCGCAGTTTGTCTTGCGGGAGCTGCAGCACATCGCCGACTCCTCCGATCCGATCAAGAGGACGAGGGGGAGAAGGGGTCTCGACATCCTGCAGAAACTCCAGAAGCAGATCGACATCGATGTGGAGATCACCGACGTCGATTTTCCGAAGATCAGGGAAGTGGACGCAAAGCTGATCGCGCTTGCCCAGAAGAACAAGGGTAAGATCATCACCAACGACTTCAACCTGAACAAGGTGGCGGAGCTCCAGGGCGTTGACGTCCTGAACATCAACCAGCTGGCGAACGCCCTGAAGCCGGTCGTGCTTCCTGGGGAGATAATGAACGTGAGAATTCTGAAGGAGGGGAAGGAAGAGGGACAGGGGGTGGCCTATCTGGACGACGGCACCATGGTGGTTGTGGACAACGCCAGAAAGCTGATGGGAAAAAACGTCGACGTCTCGGTAACCTCTGTCCTCCAGACCACCGCCGGACGAATGATCTTTACCGTCTTAAAAAGCGAAGAGGCCGACAGGGTCTACGAAAACACAAGCCACTAAGGGAACCCGGTAAGGGCCCGAAATTCCGTTCGGGCCCTTTTTCCGCCATACCTGAATTCACCCATTTTAGATTTTAGACCGGAAACGAGATGATCTGATGAGATTCGGCATCGGTTACGACGTACACAGACTGGTAAGGGAAAGAAGGCTGATATTGGGGGGCGTCACTATACCCTACAAGAAGGGGCTCCTTGGGCACTCCGACGCCGACGTCCTGGCCCACGCGGTCACGGACGCCCTACTGGGCGCGGCCGGCCTCGGCGACATCGGCCTCCATTTCCCCGACAGCGACCCCAAGTACAAGGGGGCCGACAGCATAGCGCTCCTGGAGACCGCCTACGAAAAGGTGAGGTCTGTCGGATTTGTCTTCAACAACCTGGATGCCGTCATCATCGCCGAAGAGCCTAAGCTCTCCCTCTTCATGCCGGAGATGAAAAGGAGGATCGCCGGTGCCCTAACGGCCGATCCCGGCGCGATAAACATCAAGGCCACCACCACCGAGGGATTGGGATTCGAAGGGAAAAAGAAGGGGATCGCCGCGTGGGCTGTAGTATCTATCTCGCCGACCGCGAAAAAAACCAGGAAACCGGCCGGGGGCGGAAGATGACAGCCGGTGGCGCCCCCGTCAGAGTCAGATTCGCACCGAGCCCCACGGGCCCCCTCCACCTCGGAAATGCGAGGATCGCAATCGTAAACCACCTCTTCAAATTGAAGACAAAGGGCGCCCTTGTCCTGAGGATCGAGGACACCGATCCGGAGCGTTTCGACCCCTCCTCCGAAAAGCTGATCCACGACGAGCTAAAGTGGCTCGGGATCACCCCGGACGAGGGGCCGAATATCGGCGGGGACTTCGGCCCATACAGGCAGGGGGAGAGGGGAGATATCTACCGTAAATTCGCGGAGGCGCTTTTGGAAGAGGGCTTCTGCTTCAAGTGCTTCTGCGCCGACGAGGAGCTCGAGATAGAGAGAAAGGCGGCCGTAGCAAGAGGCCTTCCCCCCCGCTACTCGGGGAGGTGCAGGAACCTCACGAGTGAAGAAATGGAGGTCAAGGGGGAAACGCCCTTCACGATACGCTTCAGGGTGGAGACCGGCCCGGGAAACAGGGAGATAGTCGTCAACGACCTCGTCCACAAGAGGGTTGTCTTCACCACGGAAGCTTTCGGCGACTTCATAATCCTGAGGGCGGACGGGTCGGCCGTCTATAACTTCTCCTCGGCAATAGACGACCACCTGATGGGGATCACCCACGTCATCAGGGGGGAAGACCACCTCCCGAACACGCCCAGGCAAGTGCTTATCTACAGGGCCTTGAAGGCTACACCGCCTGTCTTCGCCCACCTCCCCCTCCTCCTATCCGCCGACGGCGAAAAGCTGAAAAAGAGGGGGGGAAGAGACCCGAACCTCGAAGAGTTGAAGGAGACCGGCTACACGAGGGACGCAATATTGAACTACCTCGCCTCTATAGGGAATCCGGCCTTCAGTGCAGGAAAGGTCGCAGTTGACAAAGAGATCGCCGACCGATTCGAGATAAAGAGATTGGGCCGGAGCGCCGTAAAGGTCGACGTGGAGAAGCTCAAGGGGATCAACCGCCGTCACCTCCGGGGGTTGAGCAGAGATGGTCTTTCCGATCTGATTTCCCCCTTTCTTAAGAGTGACGGCTTTGACTTCAGCGAATCGGAGCTGAAGGAGTTCTCGGAGGCGATAAGGGAAAACATCACGCTCCTTGAGGACGCAAGGAGATACTCCCCGGTATTCTTCAAAGACCTTCCCGAGATAGAGAGCGATGCCGAAAAAATATTGGCGGGAAAGAACACGAAGAATGTCCTCGAATCATTTTTAGCTACGGTCGAACCGATTGAAAATCTGACGCGGGAGGCCTACGGGAAGGCTGTGAAGGAAGCGATGGAGAAGGCCGGAATCAAGGGCAAGGATTTTTTCATGCCCCTTCGCGCCGCCCTGACCGGGATTACGTCCGGGCCGGAGCTCGAGGCGGTAGCCGCCTTCATCGGCATCAAGAGAGTAAGGGAGAGAATCTGCAGGGCGCTGAAGCAGTATTGAAGGTTCCCCCCCACCCCTCCAAAAAAAATCAAGCCGTTCCCTAACAAATCCACACCTCAAAAAGCCCGTAACCGGTTGGAGAATTGACATGGAGAGCGAACCGGCAATCTCGGTACAGTTCAAATGATGAACATCAACGGAATATCGAAAACGTTGAGTCAAAAACGTTGAGCGACAACGTAGAGACAAGGCATCAACGGCGGGAGCCGACCCATTAATTCCGACCCGACGGAGACGAGCCAAAATGCCGACCTCAACCACCAACCCCGAACTCCCTATTCCGACAGCTGCGACTCAATGGAACATTCGGGATAACAGGGAGACAAACGAAAAAAGAACGGCGGAGGACGGAGAATCAGGCCGACCGCTTAACGTTATTAAGCGGCGGCAAGAGGCCGAAAATAGATAAATTATTATTCCATCCGGTCAGCTCAATAAAGGGAGGATCGATGATGTGGATTTTCGCTTCTTGAATCCCGAGTCGAGCGGGCCTAATCAATCGATTCAGCAAAAACGGCCCAATGGTGGCAATCAAAATTATACAAATCAATACGGGGGCAGATCAGGACGCATCAACCCTTCAAGGTCACTCGTCGTCAAAGAGGCTCATGCTGAGCTTTTTCTTTTTCTTCTTCTCCTTCTCCCCTTCATCGCCGGAGAGGTCCAAAAAGGTATCCCCCTTATAGATGAACCTCTCATAGACGTTGGAGTACCTGGTCCAGTTCCCGTCGATATCGGAAGACCTCTCTACCTCTCCCATGAATCCCCACACCTTGGCGTCCATGTTGTCTACGTGATGGAGGATGATCGCCTCCGGGATTGCGGGCAAAACGGGAGATCCGTGCACGAATTCGCCGTGGTGGGAGAGGATCATGTGGATTATTAAGTCGGCGAGCCTCTCAGGAAAGCCCTCGATCATTTTTATTCTCTCCCTCACCATCTCGGCCCCGATGAAGATATGGCCCAGAAGCCTGCCGCTGTCGGAATAGTCGAAGGAGCGCTCGTAATCGAGCTCCTCCATCTTGCCGATGTCGTGGAGGATTGTCCCGCATACGAGAAGATCACGGTTCACGTGGGGGTAGTGCTCGGATACGGCCATTGCCATCTTTACGAGATTCAGCGTGTGCTCCAGAAGCCCCCCCAGGTACGCCTGGTGGAGCTTCTTGGCCGCCGGGGCCTGCTTGAACTTCCTCATGAAGTCGTTGTCGGTAAAGAAGGCGGAGAGGAGTCTCTTGATGTAGGGATTTCTTATCTTCTCGCCGATCTTCATCAGCTCCCTGACCATCTCGTCCGGATTCCTGTCGCCCGTCGGGATGAAGTCGGAGAGCTCCACGTCCCCGGCCGCAACCTGCCCGATCGAGTCGACAATGAGCTGGATGTTTTCCATATAGGTCTCCACCCGACCCGATACCCTGACGAAGTCGTTCTTGCCGAAATCCCCGTTTATCCTCTCCACGTAACCGGGATCGTCCCTCCTCTCCCAGACCTTGGCGGCGATCTTTCCCGTCCTGTCGATCAAGTTCAGGTTCAAGAAGGGATTTCCGTTTTTGGTCGTGGCAAGGTTCTTGTCCCTGACCAGGAAGACGGAATCGACCTGTATCCCCGCGCTCAGCTCATCCACGAATACCTTTTTCATCTTATAAGCGTCCGAATTATCCCAGCTATTATTCTAACACGTCTTAAAAAATCCCCCACTTCCGGCTCTGCATACTCTGCATCCAATAGTAGCTAAAGCAGAAGACCAATGACCCCTTTCCCAGGGACCCCGTCTACATCCCGCCGGTTACGTCGAAATGGTGGCCGGTGGCGAAGGAGGCATAGTCGGATGCGAGAAAAACAACGAGGGGGGCTATGTCTTCGGCCGTGCCCACCCTCCCTATGGGGACAATATCCTTAAACTCCTTCCTCCTCTTTGAAGAGGTGAACTTCTCGTGGAAGGGGGTCTCTATCACCCCCGGCCCCACCGCCATGACCCTTATCCCGTGCCTTGCCACCTCCTTTGCCAGCCCCACCGTAAAGGTGTTTATAGCCCCCTTCGTGGAGGCGTAGGCGCAGGAGCCTGGCCCGCCTCCCGTATAGGCGGCGATAGATGTGATATTTATTATGACTCCGCTCTTTTTCGGGATCATCGACTTCAAGGCCTCCTTCGAACAGAGAAAGACGGAGGTCATGTTGACCGCCAGCACCCTCTCCCAGACATCGAGGGACATCTCGGAGATGAGGGATCGCTCGATCATGCTGCCGGCGTTGTTCACCAGGACATCGGGAGGGGAGCCGAACTCCTTATCGATTGCCTCGAACATCTTAAACACTTCACCCTCTATGGATACGTCCGCCTTTGCCTTCAAACAGCGGACGCCGAGCCTTGTTATCTCTCCTTCAACCTCCGATGCGGCTGCGTCGCTGCTCCTATAGTTTACCACGATGTCGGCGCCGGACCGCGCCGCCTCCAGGGCTATCGCCCTCCCTATGCCGGTAGACGCCCCCGTAACGAGCAGTACCTTTCCATTCAGGCGTATCTCCATATCTCTAAATCTCCCGATCTCCGAATTGTACAAGAGTGTCCTTCAAACTCACGGCCTTATAATAAATCGTAAATAGATTAAAAACAAGAGAAAACTATTAAAGGGGAGTGGGAATATCCCCGCCCCCCTTTTAGATTTTTCGAGACAATTTGGAATTTTTCACATCCCCTTTTCGATAACGCCTTAAATTAAAAAGGTCCCCAGTTTATCAAGACCGCAACGGTGAGGACCACACAGCCGAAGACAAAAAATATCACTTGGAGGGGAAGGATAAACTTCGCCCACTTCGTCCAGGAGATACCGGCAAGCGACAGCGCCACGATCAGAAGGACGTTCGTCGGCCAGAAGAGGTTCGAGAAGCCGTCCCCCATCTGGAACGCGAGGACCGAGGTCTGCCTCGTTATCCCCACGAGCTCTCCCAGTGGGACCATCACCGGCGTGGCCACCATCGCCTGGGCGGATCCGGAGGGGATGAAGAAGTTTATCACGGTCTGGACCAGCAGCATCGCCCACGACGCCGTCACCGCGTGGAAGTTTCCCACAAACGACGCGAGGTTGTAGAGGACCGTGTCCATTATCAATCCCTCGTCGGCCACGACGAAGATAGCCCTGGCGAGCATGATCAAGAGGCTTGCGGGAAGAAAGGTGAGTATCCCCTTACCGAATGCCTTGAGCGTCCCGGAAGCCCCCAGCCCCCCCAAAAGCCCCGAGAGGATTCCCATGATGAGAAATATCACGAATACCAGCGGGAAGCTTATATCCCCGATAAGGGAGGGTATAAGGAGCTGTCCTGAGACGATTATGACCAGGAGCAACAGAACCAGTATTCCGATCGTCCAGACGACCTTTTTATGCGCCGGCGTGAACTCGGAGTGCTCCTTCTCGATCTCCTCGAACTCCTTGCGAAAATCAACGTCGTATTCGGCGACCAGGCTCTTCTCCGGGTTGTTCTTCACCCTTCGGGCGTACCAGGACGTGTAGGCGATCGCAAGGGAGATCATAACCGCCCAGACCCCCAACCTGAAAAGGAGTCCCGAGTATATCGGCAGCTCGGCGATGCTCTGGGCGATGACCACCGTGAACGGGTTTGTCATGGCGGCTGTAAAGCCGACGGCGCACGCCCCGAATATTATCATGACCCCCACGATGGAGTCGTACCCCATTGCGATAGCCATGGGCACGATGATTATGATGAAAGGCACAAGCTCCTCGAGGATTCCGAACAGCGCCCCGAACAGCGAGAAGAAGATCATCATTATCGGTATGACCAGATGCTCCTTCCCCTTGAACTTCTTTATGAAATTCAATATACCTGAGTCCAAGGCCCCCGTCCTCCTCATAGCCATAAACGAGCCGCCGACAAATATGATAAAGACAACGAGCATGGCTCCGATAGGGCCTTTGTAATAGAGGGCCTTTATCGGGGAGAAGATAAAATCGACGACCCCTTGAGGATTCTGATCGACGTATTTGAAGGAGTCGGGCACTATCACCTCCAGCGTGCTTCCCGTCTTGGGATTTATCTTCTCGACCCTCTCATACATCCCCGCCGGGACAAAGTGGGTCGCCGCCGTCACGACCAGAAGCAGGGCTATTATAATTACGTACCCTAATATGAGCCTCCCCACCGGAAGCTTGACGTCCAGATCGGCCATTTCATCCTCCTGTTATTAAAGTCTACAGCAAAAGCTACTTCGGTTTATTCAACACAAAGTCTGAAAAACCTCCGAGTACCCCATCATTTCTCACACGATCATGTATTATCCCCTGCGTCCTTTCGGACGCTTATGTAACGATGTTTTTAGGCAGTTCTCACTCGAAGTATTCCATAACCACGCCCCTCTTCCTGAGCTCTGCGAGGAACGGCTCCGGGTCTTTCAGCAGACGCTCCGGGGCGTAGACGCCGCCGGGGAGCTTGTCGAACTTACCCTTATGGAGCCACACGGCGGCCTGAAGACAAGGCGCCGAGGTTATGAAGGCTATGTGCCCCACATATGTGTAGTATACTGTCTTTTCCTTTCCCTTATGCTCTCCCCAGACCTCGACCCTACCGACCGATTTATTCGGCGCCTTGTCGCTCTGAAAGAGGGGGAGGATCGGCTTTACGATTGCAAAGAGGATCTTTCTTCGCCTGTGGGTCTTGGTGAGACCGAGGTTTGCAAGAAGCCTCACCGTCATCACGTCGAAGACCGGCTTGACGCCCCCGTGGACACTGGCGTATTTGAGGCCTTCAAGATTTCTCGGGAGACTTACCGACTCTGCGTGGCCGGTGTAGAACACGGGAAGACTGCCGATCGGGGGCGGAAACTCCACCACCTTCTTGCCCTTGCCGCACGGCACATACTCCTCATGGCCGTCCCTCCACTGAAGCGTCTTTCCGGACAGGAGGTGAAAGAGGTGGAGTATGTTCGCGGGGCCCACCGCCTCGTTCGAGCCCGCGGCCCAGTTGACAGAAATTCCCTCCGGCTTGTCGAGAAACAGGTATCCCTTTTTGGCCAGCATCTGGGTAAGGCCGGGGGAATTACCAAAACCGGAAAGGACCTTTATCCCCTTCTGCTTGGCCTTCCCTTCCAGCTTTTCCACCTCCAGGAAGGCGTCGTAGTCGTCGGCTATGGAGATATAGTGAACGCCAGCGTCTATGGCGGCGTCCGCCACCGGGTTCTCGAACCGGTAAAAGGGGCCGACGTAGCTTATGACCACGTCGTTTCCCTTCATCGCCTTGATCAGCGCCGCCCTGTCCGTCACATCAAGCCCCTTCGACTTGAACTTCTTCCCGTATTCTTCGGCCTTGGCGGATGCCTTGTCGCCGTCCAGGTCGCAGATGGTGACCTCCTTGACCTCCACTTCGTCTTTCATCAAATCGAGCATGGTGACCGCCATGTCACCCGCCCCGCCCAAAAATAGAATTTTCATGATCCACCCATCCTTTTGAAAACCTATAAGAAATACCCCATTTAATCTTTTACGATGGTCGTCCCGGCGCCTCCAAAAACGGCCCCGGAAAGCCCTTCCGGCGACGTGATAATCACCCCGCTGCCCTCTCCCCCCTCCCCCCCCTCCAAAAACTCCACCGCCGCCCTGATCTTCGGCCCCATGCTGCCCGGGGGGAAATGCCCCCCGTCGAGATACCCCACCGCCTCGGAGACGGTCATCTTATCGATATTTTTCTGATTCGGCTTTCCGTAGTTCAGGGCCACCTTCTCAACCCCCGTCACCATAACGAAGAGCGAGGCTCCGATCTTCCGCCCGGCCAGGCTCGACGCCAAATCCTTGTCGATGATCCCGTCCACACCCTCAAGGGTGCCGTCCGGCTGCCTCATGACGGGGATCCCCCCGCCGCCGAGGGCGATCACTATCACGCCCATCCCAAGAAGGCTTTTGATGACATCTATTTCGATAATATCGATCGGATACGGGGAGGGAACCACCTGTCTGTAACCCCTCCCGGAATCCTCCACGAACCGCCATCCCTCCTCCCTCTCGAGCTTCTCCGACTCCTCCTTCGAATAGAACGGACCGATCGGCTTTGTTGGATTTCTCATCGACATGTCGTCGATATCGACCTCGGTCTGGGTAATGACGGTAACGACCGAACTCTTTATCGAGTGGTAGATAAGCTTGTTGACGAGGCTCTGCTGGATCATATATCCCATGGCGCCCTCGGTGTCCCCGCAGAGGACGCCCAGGGGGAGGTTCGGGACCATCTCGTGGGCCATCTCGTTTGACAGGAGGCGGTTTCCGACCTGGGGGCCGTTGCCGTGGGTGATGAGCACTTCCCACCCCTCCTTTATCAGCCGAACCACCCCTGAGAGGGAGATACGGGTGTTCCTGAACTGCTGGTCTATCCTCCCCTCCTCCCCCTCCCTGATGATGGCGTTTCCGCCCAAGGCAACCACCGCCCTCTTGCCCCCCCCTGTCCCGTCCATAACTTCCCCCGAAAATCGGTTTCAATCTACTGGCGCCGAAGACCTCAAAGGAAGAGGTCTTGAGCGTCTATCCGCCGAACTTCTCATTAAGAATATCGACGATCGTGGGCGATCCTGAGTCCCGGTAGGAATAGCGGACCCTGACCGTAGGCTTCTTTATATTGATTATCCTCGTCAGGTCTATCGGGGTCGCAAAGATCACCAGATCACAGTCGGCGGAGTTGATAGTCTCTTCGAGGTCTTCCATCTGATCGGCTCCGTACCCCATCGCCGGAAGGGGCATCCTTTGGCTCTTTCCGTCATTCCCCGAATCCCCACTCTTTCCCAAGTGCGGATATTTTTCGTAGACCCCGCGGATCGAATCCACAGAGAAGGGCCTGGGATCGACTATCTCCGCGGCCCCGTAGGTCTCGGCGGCGATTATCCCCGCGCCGAATCCCATCTCGCCGTGGGTCACCGTCGGGCCGTCCTCAACGACCAATACCCTCTTACCCTTAACCATCTCCGGGTTGTCCATGGAGACAGGCGACTCGGCATAGATGATCTTGGCCTTCTGGTTTATCGCCTCTATGTTTTTCCTCACCGTATTCACGCCCTCGTCGGTTGCAGTATCCACCTTGTTTATCACCGCAACGTCGCACATCCTTAAATTTGTCTCCCCCGGGTGATAGAGAAGCTCGTGCCCGGCCCGGTGAGGATCGAAGATGACCACGTTGAGATCCGGCTTCAGAAAGGGCGTGTCGTTGTTTCCCCCGTCCCAGACAACCACTTCCGCCTCTTTCTCCGCCTCCTCGAGGATCTTTCCGTAATCGACGCCCGCGTAAACGACGATCCCCCTCTCGACCATCGGCTCGTACTCCTCCCGCTCCTCGATGGTGACCCCGTATTTCTCGAAATCGGAGTACTCCGAAAATCGCTGAACCATCTGCTTCTTCAAATCCCCGTAGGGCATCGGGTGTCTTATCGCCACGACCTTCTTTCCCATATCCTTGAGGATATCGCAGATCATCCTGCTGGTCTGGCTCTTCCCGCAGCCGGTGCGCACCGCCGTCACCGATACGACGTCCCTCTTGGACGGTATCATGGTGGAGACGGCGTCAAGCAGCACGAAATCCGCCCCGGATGCGGTAATCCTCGACGCGATGTGCATCACGTGGGTGTGGGGGACGTCGCTGTAGGAGAAGACGGCGATGTCGATCTTTTGATCCACGATCAGCTCCTCCAGCCTCCCCTCCTCGTATATCGGTATCCCGTCCGGATATAGCCTCCCCGAAAGCTCTTTCGGGTAGACCCTCCCCTCGATGTTCGGAATCTGGGCCGCGGTGAAGGCGACCACCTCAAAACTATCGTCGTCCCTGAACCTGACGTTGAAGTTGTGAAAATCCCTGCCTGCGGCGCCGAGGATTATGACTCTCTTACGCATTTACTCCCTCAATGGATGATATTGTCGAATTATTTTAAACGGAGTTCCCCACTGCTGTCAAGATGTAGCCTATTATCACTATTGCGAGGAATATCCAGTGCCCGAAGACCCCCATCGTCCACTCCGGATTTTTGTTCACTCCGCGCTTCTTGGTGGAGAGATAAGCCGGGACCATGAGGATCGCCGCCAATATCGCGATGACCCCGCCCGTAAAGCGCAAAAACCCGAGGAAGCCGGTCAGCCCCGAAAAGGCCAAAATCAGGGACGGAACGGTGGCAATTACCCACGCCAGCCTCTCGCCCCACCCCAGTCTCTCCTGGAGAACCACCGAAAGCGCCAGCGAAACCGACCAGAAACTCGTCAGCATTGCCAGTAGTATAAAGATGGATCCCAAGATTTTCACCATTGGGCCGATCGCCTCGGTCCAGCCGAGTATCGCTATCACGGTCACCTCCTTGGACGCCCCCATCGCCATCAGCGACACAAACACTATAAAGACAAACGTAATCCCGATCCCGTAAACAACCGCCTTCGGCGCCAGCTTCTTGTTCCACTGAAGACCCTCCACCGCCTGGGGCACGGAGAAGAACGACCAGAAGCTGAACATTATCATTCCGAAGAGCGCCAGCCCCTCCTTTACCCCGCCGACGGTTGCGAAATCGAGGGAGAAGGTGGGAAGTCGAAGCGAAAGTATTGTAAGGCACAGCACCACCAAGGTTATGGCAAGGATTGCGTATTTCTCGCTTATCCCCACGACCTTCAGACCGAAAAAGACCACCGCCGCCGCCAGTAGATAGACTATGATCTCCCCGACCCAGAGTGGGATGCCGATAATCTCATTCAATATCTCCCCGCCCCCGACAATGTATATGGTCAGGGTGCCGACAAAGGCGACGGCGATCAGCACGAAGAATATCCAGAGGAATATCTTCCCTATGGTCCCCCTGAAGAGGTACTTCCCTAAAAGCTCCACCAGCTGCGTCGTCTCGTCATCGCGCATCATCATCTCGACTATCATAAGGTGCAGCAGAAGACTGATCCCGTACCCTATGACAAGAAGCCCGAGGAGCGGGATGAGACCGCTCAGAGAGGCAAGATAGGGCACAGCCATTATCCCAGCGCCCACGCCGTAGCCCGTAACGATGGCCGTGGCCTCAAAAAAAGTGAGGTCTTTTTTATCTCCGGTCACAATTACCTCCTTAAAAATACGTACGAAAATTGATTTAATTTACCCCCTTGATAACAGGAAAAGAGGGGGTACGTCAAGCCATAAAAAGCCCCCCTCGAATTTTGAGTATCCGAAGGGAAGCAACAGTAAAAATATAGCACCGCAATATATCTCACCGTCAAGGGCTTTGTATCTGGCCCGCCGATATATCGATATGTGAGGCGCGCCTATTATATCATGTATTTTGAATGGCAGTATAATTATTTGAGCCGCCGAGACATGTAAAAGCATGTACAAGTATGTAATATTAAAGTGACGAACAAGGTTTTACATGTTAAAATTGTTAAAGGGGAAGATATTTTTACTTACCGCTGACAGAAAGAAGATCGAAATAATAGTCGTTGATAACAGATTTTGAAGTTTTTCCGAAGGTTTTCTTTTGGTCGGCGGTTTAACATACTGAAACATTTTTTGTCAAATGGCTTTTGCTTTTGATCTACTGTTAGAAAAAAAATACCTTTTGTGTAATACTTCAAATTCTTCTCGACCAAGGATTGTCGAGAAGTTCAAATTCAGGACACTTAAATGAAGACCGTTATTATAAATTTCTTCTCCCCTTTAATCCTCGTCTTTTTTCTCTTCGCCCCCCTTTACGCCCAGGAAGGAGGGCCGGTATCCAAATACACCCTCGACGACTGCGTAGAGATTGCCATGGAAAGGTCATCCGATATCCTTACGGCCAAGGAGGGGATAAAACTGGCGAAGGGCGTGGTCTTCGAGAAATGGTCGAGCATACTTTCGGTCAACGCCGAGGCGAAATACACCTACACTGGCCTGATCCCGGAGACCACTTCCGCATCGGGTCTCTCTTCCGGGCTTTCCACCCCGCTGGACGAGCCGGACGATCAATACGATTTCGGCATCACCGCCTCCCTCACCCTCTTTTCGGGAGGGAAGGTCATCTGGGGGCTGAACATCGCGCACCTCCAACTCCAAGTCGCTGAAGAGCAGTACAGGATCGCCGTAAACGAGGCGGTTTACGATACGAAGGTCGCCTTTTACGCGATTCTCCTGGCCAAAAAGAAGATCGAGATGCGTTTGGAGGAGCTGGATCTCTTGACGAGGAACCTGGAAAAGACGGAAGACAAATACAGAAACGGCCTCGTCCCGAAGTATGACGTAATGCGCATAGAGGTCGAGGCGATCAACGCCCGCACTTCCCTCATCGAGGCGAAGAACGACCTTACCGTCGCCTACGAAGACCTGAAGAAGCTCCTTGACATCGACCTGGGAAAGCCGATCGAGATAGAGGGGGAGCTCAAATATTACGAGAGGGAGGCGGATCTGAAATTGCTTCTTACCGCCGCCGAGACCGAAAGCCCCGAGCGGAACATCGCGGGGCTGAACGAGCGGATCGCCGACAGGAACGTTGATATCGCCATAGGGGATTTCTTCCCGGCGGTAAAGGCCTTTGCCAACTACGACCACTCCGCGACCGGATGGGAGAAGATAAGCTTCAACGAGCCGGACTGGGAGTTCACGGCGGGCGTGGTGGTTGAGATACCGATCACCGACCTCGTCCTCTCGATGGCCAAGAAGAAACAGGCGAACGCGGAGTATAAAGTGGCCGAGCTCAAGCTTAAAGACACAAAGAGGGATATGGAGTACAGCATCAGGAGCGCCTACTACGACCTTGTCGAGTCCAAGGAGATAATCAAGCTGCAGGAGTACAACATAGGGCTCTCAGAGGAAAACCTGAAGACCGCGGAGCTCCGCTACGAAAACGGGGTCGGCACCCTTTTGGAGCTTTTAGACGCGCGCCTGGCGGTCACCGAGGCGAAGCTGAACTATCTGACCGCCCTGTTCAATCACGAGAAGTCGCTCTCTCAGATAAGGAAGCTTCTGGGGAGAGAGGGAACGACCAACTGATAGATATTATAGAGGAACGACCGTCCACCGAAACGAGATCAAAGGGGGATGAGGATGGGGGGGCCGTTGATTTTTTTTCAAGAGTATTTTGATTTCTGATGAGGAGTTTTAGATTGATCAAAAAAATATTGGATAAATTGAAGAGAAAGTACGCCAGGATAGGGATCATCCTTGTCCTTTTATTGATGGTGGTTCTGGTAATAGCCTTTTTCGCCTCCAAGTCGCCCGGCAAGAGGGGAAGGGGGATGGATTCTGACAGGGCCGTCCCCGTAATGCTGGCGGAGGTCGAACTGGGCAAAATAAGGAGCGCCCTCTTCTATTCAGGAGAGATCCACGCGGAGGAGGAGGTCAAGGTCTTCAGCGTCGCGGCGGGAAAGATCATCAAATACTACTACAAGGAGGGGGATTACGTCAGTAGGGGGAGCGTCATAGCAACGCTCGAGCGCCAGGAGAGGTGGGACGATTACATGCCGGTAACCGTCAGGGCACCCATATCCGGAATCGTTGCCCGAAACTACCTCGACAGGGGGGAGCTCGCAACGGAGACGACCGCCATATCCTTGATCGTGGGGGGCCGCGGAATTACGGTGACGATCAAGGTGCCGGACAATGAGCTTCCTCTTATGAAGGTCGGGATGAAGGCGGAGCTCGTCGTCCCCTCCACCCCGGACGTGGCCTACATCGGCGAGGTAAGCCAGGTAAGCCCGGTTCTCGATACGACCACCCGCACCGCCCGTGTCGAGCTCCTCTTCAAGGACGGCATTACGTCCCTCATAGCCGGAATGTTCGGGGATATCTTCATAATCACCGAGGAAAAAGAGGGGGTGATGATCATCCCCGCCAAGGCCCTTATGTACGAGAGGCAGGGAAGAGACGGGCCGTACTGTTTCATGGTCGAGGGCAACAAGGCTAAAAAGCGTCCCCTTACCCTCGGGATAGTGAACGAGAAGAGCGCCGAGGCGCTCTCGGGCATAAAGGTCGGGGAGAAGGTGGTTGTTGTCGGCAAGGAAAATCTTAAAGAGGATTCTTCGATTGTCGTTACGGAAGACTATTAAGGAGTGACTTTTAAGGAGTAACACGACGCAATGTCTATAGCTCGATTCTCGGTAAAAAATTCCGTCCTTGTCAATATGATAACGGTAGCGGTTCTCATAATGGGGATATATTTTGCGACCAAGCTCAACAGGGAGGTCTTTCCCTCCGTCGATTTCGGCTACATCAACATAAACACAACGTACAAGGGCGCCTCGCCGGAGGAGATTGAAAATCTCATCACCGTCCCTATCGAGGAGCAGATCTTCGACGTGGATGGGATCGACACGATCACCTCCACCAGCAACGAGGGGTCTTCCGCCATTACCATTAAGGCGGAGGCGGGCATCGAGGGGACAAAGCTCGACCAGCTCCTGAACGATATAAAGAGCGAGGTCGACAAGGTCTCCGACCTCCCCGAGGACGCCGAGGATCCAAACGTGACGAAGAGGGAGCCGAGGTTCGACGTCATCACGATAGGCATCTGGGGCGATGCCGATCAGGAGAAGCTCAGGAACACCGCCGACCGATTGAAGGACGAGATTGAATTGATTAAGGGTGTCAGCAATGTTGATATGGATGGGTACCTCGATCGGGAGGTCTGGGTGGAAGTTGACCCCAGGAAACTCGACGCCCTGAACCTCAAGTTCAGCACTATCATAAACGCCATAAAGAAGCGCAACCTCAACCTCCCTAGCGGAACATTTGATTCGGGTGAGAAGGAGCTTATGATAAGGTCCATCGGAGAGGTAAAGGGGGCCAAAGATATTAAAAACATCATCGTCTCCTCTTACGCGGACGGCGTTGTAAGGGTGGGGGATGTGGCAAATGTGGCCGAGACCTTTGAGGAAGAGGAGTCCTATGTCAGGTTCAACGGGCGCCGGGCGATTTTGCTTGACGTCATGAAGAGCGGCTCCGGGGACGTTATCAACATTGCCGAAGAGGTCAAAGGGATCGTTAAAAACGAGCGGGCTCATCTCGATGAAGGAATAAATATCTCGCTGGCGGACGATGAATCGATATACGTGGAAAGAAGGCTGAAGACGCTTCTGCTCAACGCCGCCCTCGGCATGATGCTGGTGATCCTGATTCTCTACGCATTTTTAGACTCGCGGGTGGCCTTCTGGGCCTCGATGGGAATCCCCTTCTCGTTTCTTCTCACGATTATCATAATGAGCTACGCTGGGATCACCCTAAACCTCCTCTCCATGTTCGCCCTGATCCTCGTTCTGGGTATAGTTGTCGACGACGCCATAGTCGTTGCTGAAAACTTTTTTCGATACCGCGAGATGGGGTACAACCTCACTGAGGCCGTTGTCTTGGGCACGCAGGAGGTCATTATGCCCATCATTGCGGCCATCGCCACGAATATTGCGGCGTTCATCCCGCTCCTTTTTATATCGGGGATCATGGGCAAATTTTTAAAGACGATTCCCTTTGTAGTCATAGTAACGCTTCTGGCCTCGCTTTTGGAGGCGTTTCTTATCCTTCCCTCACACCTCCACGATTTCGTCAAGGATAACGTATCCGAGGCCAACAGAGAGGCGAGGGCCTGGTTTAATCGAGTCAGGAATTATTACGGCAACCTCCTTACCTCGATATTGAGACGGCGCTATCTGGTTTTCTCGAGTCTCGTCGGGGTTGCGATTGTAACCATCTTCTTCGGCCTCTTTACCATGAAATTCGTCTTTATGGGAAGCTCCATCGCCGAAGAATTCAGGGTCTCTGTAAACCTTCCCACGGACAGCAATCTGGATGCGACCGACCGGGTGATTAAAAAGGTTGAGGAGCTCATCCTTGAGCGCCCGAAAGACGAGATTTCTGTTATCATGGCGTCCGTGGGCGGTTCCTCCAGCTCCTATAGCGGGCGTATCCGGGTGGAGCTGACCGAACACGGATACAAAAAGATCGGGGCCGAAACAATCACCGAAGAGCTCAGGGAGGAGAGCGATCTCATCGCCGGGGCCACGTCCATTACGTACAGGTCCCAGAGGAGGGGGCCGCCGAGGGGCTCGGCCGTTGAGGTCAGCATCCAGGGAGACGAGTTCGAGACCCTCCAGAAGCTTTCGGAGGAGTTTAAAAAGGAATTGGCCACGATGAAGGGAGTGGTGGATATCGAAGACGATTACAGGAGGGGGAAGGAGGAGATTCGCTTTATTTACGACGAACACACGATGGGATCCTTGGGGCTCAACGTGAACGACGTCTCCACGGAGTTACGCAGCGCCTTTTCCGGGGGGGATGCGGGAAAGATAATGCGGGGCACGGACAAAATCGACATCATCGTAAAATACAATGAGTATATGGCAAATCTCAACAATCTCATGAACTTCTCCGTCTCCAACGGCAACGGTGACAGGATCCCCATAAAGACCTTTGCGGATGTGAGCTACGGCGACGGGATGTTGAGGATTTACCATGACGACCGCGAGCGCACCATCACGGTATCGGCCAATCTCGTCGAGGGTCAGAACACGTCGAAGGAGATAAACGAGGCGCTGATCAAGAAATTCGGCACCAGAAGTGTCAAGTACCCGGGTTATACCTTCAAGTACGGCGGGGAATATGAAGACACGATGGAATCTATCCTCTCGCTCCTTCGCTCTCTCTTAATAGCAATCTTGCTCATCTACATAATCCTGGCGGCCCTCTTCAGATCGTACGTGCAGCCCCTTATCATAATGGTTACGGTGCCCTTTTCCTTCATCGGGGTGGTGTTCGGCCTCTTTATCTCGAACATCGAGCTTTCCCTGATGGCGGGCATCGGAATCATTGCGCTGGTAGGGATTGTCGTCAACGACGCCATAGTCATGGTCGATTTCATCAACAGGGCGAGGGAGAAGGGAACAGACCTCTATGACGCGGTCATCGAGACGGGAAAGATCCGCCTTAGGCCGATCCTGCTGACCACCTTGACGACCATCGGCGGTCTGTTCCCCATGGCGATCGGTATCGGCGGGAGGGAGCCGATGCTGACACCGATGGCGGTCTCCATCGTCTGGGGACTGGCGTTCGGCGTCCTTTTGACCCTCGTCATAATTCCATGTCTGTATCTTGTCATCGAGGATATAAAGCTGAAGATAGCCGGGAGAAAAAGTCGTTAAATATGTAAAACGATCCATCAGCCGTGAAATCTCGGATGTCTGTTTTTGGGGGCCTCGAGTTTTCATCGCCCTCCCTACTATCCAACTGCCGTGAAAATACGGTGAGGCGATGCCGCCACACAGACGACTGACCGACTCTAAAGCAAATAAGACATTCCTACAATAAAGGCTATACCCAACCGCCCTCCCCTCTCTCCTCCCCCTTCCTCCCGATTTTAAGGTCTTGACATTTCAACCTTCCCCATCGATAATGAAACTCAACCAAAAAACAAACCAATATTAAATTAAACGCTTGGGAGATTTTAACCATGAAAAACCAAAGCGGCCTTCTGATCTGCGGGGGTGTGGCGGCCGGAACCGCCGCCGCCAGCCGCGCCCGCAGGACGGATCGAAACCTGAAGATAGACCTCTACGAAAAGGATCCATATATCTCCTATTCCGCCTGACTTATGCCCTACTACATCGGAGATGTAGCCAAGTCAAGGGTCATTGACAAATACGTCGTCAGGCCACCCGAAGTCTTCAAGAAAGATCACGACATCGACATCCACACGAATCACGAGGTCCTGCATATCGACAGGAATAAAAAGGAGATACTTATTCGTGATCTCGATAAGGACGAGGAGTTGACAAAACCCTACGACAAGCTGATCATCACCACCGGCTCCCGCTCCAGAAAACTCGGGGTAGAAAACGAGGACGCCCCGAATGTATTTTCCCTCAAATCCCTCTTAGACGGGAAGAGGATAAAGGATTATATCAACGATAAAGGACCCAAAAGGGTTGTGACGATCGGGGCGGGCTTCATCTCCCTCGAGATGGCCGAGGCCTTCGGGGAGCTGGGGATAGAAAACACCATCGTCCACCGCCGTGACCTCCCGATGAGGCAGCTCGGAAAGGATATTGCGGAGATGGTCTTGGACGAGCTTTCCGAAAAGGGGACGAAGTTCGTCACCGACGCCAAGATCTCCTCACTTGACGTCTCAAACGGAAACGTCAGATCCGTAGTGACCGACAAGGGAAGATTCGATGCGGATATGGTCCTCGTCTCGGTCGGCTTTCTGCCCAATGTTTCGCTGGCGGTGGATGCGGGCCTAAAGATAGGCGAGACCGGGGCGATATGGGTCGACGAGCGCCAGCGAACTTCGGACGAAAATATCTACGCCGCGGGCGACTGCGTCGAGGTGAAGCACCTCATAACGGGAAAAGGGGTAAACATCGCTCTCGGTGACCTCGCCAACAAGCAGGGCTGGGTCGCCGGGGAGAACGCCGCCGGCGGAGATATAGTTTATCCCGGAGTTTTGGGCTCGGCCCACTTCAAACTGTTCGACCTCGAGGTCGGATTCACGGGGCTTACCCTCTCAGCCGCCCAAAAGGAGGGGATCGACGCCGTCTGCGAGACGATCGAGGGGAGATCACGGCCCGGGCTCTATCCCGGATCAGCCCCGATTCGCGTGCACCTCGTGGCCGAGAGAAAGAGTCGAAGGCTCATCGGCGCCCAGATCGCCGGCAGGGACGGCGCCGGCCACCGGATAAACATCCTTGCCGCGGCGCTTTTCGGAAACCTCTCTATCGACGACATCGTCGACCTCGACCTCGCCTACGCCCCGCCGTTTACGCCCACCATCGACCCGATACTCGTAGCGGCGCGCTCGCTCCTGAAAAAGATGGGGTAAGGGAAAAGTAAGGTTAAGTAATGATTGAGAGTGGCGTAGAGGGATCATATCTTATCTGCAATTGACTGTTTCGGAAACCGACGGAATGTCATTTCAACGGTAAAATACTTCAAAAAAAATAGTGCATTTTCTTCTTGACAAACATTCCAAAAAGTATAGTATTATATAATATAATTCTATATAGAACAATACGATTTAGAACATATGTGTTCTTTTGTTGTAGAATTAGTTAAAGCAGTTATTGAAAGGTAAATCAGAAGGTGAAGTTAAAACGAGAGGGCGCCTTTCTTGTCGCCAGGATAAACCAGACAGCGGGCAGGATTTTTACGAATATCCTCAGAGAACACAAAATCGGCCATATCACCCCCGCCCAGGGGAGGATACTCTTCGTTTTATGGCGCAAAGACAACATCCCCATCCAACAGCTTGCCAAGGAAACCTCCCTCAGCAAGTCTACGCTGACGGCTATGTTGGACGGGCTGGAGATAGCTGGGCATATTAAGCGAATTCGTTCAAAAAGCGACCGTCGCGAGGTCCTCATCAAGCTTACCGAGAAAGACCAAAATCTAATGGATACCTATGCCAAAGTCTCCGAAGAGATAGCCGCCATTGTATGCAGGGGTTTTACGGAAGAGGAGTTGGACGACTTAGAGGATAAACTCCGAAGAATCCTCGACAACCTAATAAGCTGCGAAGCTGAAATGAAACAAAACAGCAAATAGCCGACAGAGTTAACTATTGAGGTATTGCGATGAACGGTGATTCCAATATCATTGACGTATGGATGCAGCATCCCACGATGAAGTTTATTAACCATCCGATGTTTGAATCTCTTCGTCGCTGGATGGGAATTGAAAAATTCGAGCAGGAGATACCGGTTGAATATACTTTAGAGACTATGGACAGGGCCGGTGTTCAAACAGGGCTCATCTGTGCGTGGTGGGGTCCGCAAGGAGCACTCATTTCAAACGACGAGGTGAAGGAAATTGTCAATCACCATCCCGACCGATTCCGGGGAATAGCTTCCGTCGATATCTCCAGGCCCATGGAGGGAATAAGAGAACTCAATCGCTGCGCCAAAGAATTGGGATTTATCGGCCTCAGGATCGTTCAATGGTACTGGAACCTCCCGCCCACTCACAGGTATTACTATCCGATCTTTGCCGAGTGCGTTAAGCTGGGTATTCCGGTGTGTCTTCAGGTCGGCCATACAGGCCCCATGTGCCCGTCCGAGCCTGGAAGGCCTATTCCATACATAGATGAAGCGGCTCTGGATTTTCCTGAATTGAAGATCGTGTGCGGACACATCGGGTATCCTTGGACGCAAGAGATGATAGCCGTTGCCACAAAACATACTAATGTTTTTATTGAAACTTCCGCTTACATTTCAAAGAGATTCCCCGCAGAGCTTTTAGACTATATGAAACGAAACGGCAAGAAGAAGGTCCTATTCGGCACAAATTACCCCATGCTGACGGCCGAAAGATGCCTTGAAGACCTTGATTCTCTCAAGCTCGATAAAGAAGTGAAGTCTCTATTCCTCCATGAAAATGCAAAAAGAATTTTTGGGCTTCAGAGCATTTGAGTTTTATTGAGATAAATATCCGGGGGATAGATTATGAAAAAGGGTATTTGTAAACTTACACAGGAAGAGGAAAGAATCTTAAAGGACGACCAAAATACGGTACTTGGAAAGATACTGAGATCGGTAATTCTCTACGGGGAAGCGTTCGGCGCCGATAGACTCGTCCCTGTGGCCGGCACACCCCACTTCGCCATGTCGTTTGGGGCATCAATCATAACCCCATATTATAAAGTACTCGATGAGATAATCGAGGCTGGGTTGAAACCGAAAATTTCTTTTACAACTAACCCAAGAACGTATGATTTTAAAAGGATACCTTATTCCTTTTTGGAGAAGGTCCTATCCAAATTCGTCTATGGCTCCCAACCCGAACTTGAAAGGAAGCTCCAAATACTGGGGATAATAAGCAGCGACACATTTTCTTGCGCCTGCTATCTCCCGGAGGTCGGGAATATACCGAAAAAGGGGGAGGTCCTCGCGTGGTCGGAGTCTTCGGCGGTGGTGTTTGCCAATTCGGTTCTCGGCGCTCGGACCAACAGGAATTCCGTGGGAATAGACGTTCTAATGAACATCATCGGCAAGGCCCCCTATTTCGGCTTCTTGACCGATGAGGGACGAAAGGCATCCTGGCTGGTAGAGCTCAAGACGTCGGAACTTCCCAATCCCCAGGTTTTGGGCTCGGCGATAGGGATGAAGGTAATGGAGGATGTGCCCTATATTGTCGGGCTTGACACTCATTTCAAGAATAGAAGCACCACTGAAATCAGGGACTATATGAAGGATATGGGTGCTGCCTCCGCTTCCAACGGGGCGGTGGGTTTGTTCCATGTGGAAAATATAACCCCGGAAGCGAAGGATGATAAGAGAAAACTCATCTCCAAAGGTTTTAGAAACTATACTGTCGATGATTGCGAGATAGAGAGGATAGTAGCCTCATATCCCGTTCTTTGGAAAAACCCAAATGGCCAGCCGAAAAGATGTTTGATAGGTTGTCCCCACCTGTCGTTTGAGCAGGTCTCTTGGTGGATTGAAAACATATCAGGAACATTACAAAAAAAGGGGAGAAATAAGGTTAAGATTCAGACGATACTTAACGCGCCTCCCGCCGTGGTCAAGAAGTTCGATGAGAACAGATCCACTTCAGTACTGTTGAAGAGGAACGGGATTGTATTATCTTCGATATGCCCGGTGGCGTTTATGAGCAATCCCCTCTCAGCAAAAAAACCCACGATTACAAACTCGAACAAGCTTCGCACCTATACGACGGCAAGGTTCTGCAATGACGATGACGTGCTTGATATTATAACAGGGTAAATAAAAGGAGTCTTGGTGATGAAAAGGGAATTTAAGGGGAGAGTAATACTTCAAGGCAACGTGACTGGTGAAGCGATCGTCACGAGGGAGGGTTTCAACACCCTCGCATCATACATCAAAAGCGCGATCAAGCGCTCAAAGCGCGCAATATGCTCCGACCAAAATAACATTGACCTTTATAAAAAGGATCTCACCGATAAGATAATATGCTTGCCAAAAACAATTGGATCCACCATGGGCGGTCTCGTCATTATGACCGCCTCGGAATTGAACCTTTCACCAAAGGCCTTCCTGTTTTCTGAAAATATAGACTCCTTAGCTTGCTCTGGTGTGATCCTGACAGATATATGGCTGAACAAAAGGATTGTCACCGTTGATTGCCTTGGCGACGACTTTATAAACTATGTAAAAAACGGTATGTCTTTAGAGATCAAGAGCGACGGAACCACAGTCGTTAATTAGTATTACATAACAACCTGTTATATGTAGTATGTGCCTTATTGGCCTTGTTCAACATAACCGCGACCGAGAAATCGCTTATACCCCCTCAAAAAAGTGCTAAAATCCACCCCGAGAGAAAAAAATAGGGGAATTTATAAAAAAAGCGTACAATTTTATAAAATTGCTTGACTTTTATAAATAATTAAATTAAATTGATAACTCTCTTATGCTAACTAATAGCACTATATCGGAAAACAGAATAAATAAGAAAAACAAATACTTTTTTGTAGCGCACCGATAAGTATCTTTCTAAAAAAAGGATTTTTGCCGATAGGACATCGCAGGATTTTTCATCAATGAATTGAAGGATCGAGGGAGTGGGGGGGATGGGGGAATGGGCTAAAAACGGGACGGGGTAGAGGGCGGGAGGGAGTAGGCAAAAGGTCTTTCACATTCAAAAATATAACAGCAGGCCAAGAAAGCGTCTTTTATAAAAATCTTTAATTATTCTCTAATCAACCTGTTGCACTAAGGATTTGAACCCTCATCGACAGATTAATGGAAATATATTTTATTCAAAATCTTAAAGGAGTTTAATATGGGATACCCGATCAAAGACATAGAGGGAATCGGAGACGCTTACAAGGGAAAACTCAACAAAGTTGGAATTACAAACACCAACCAGCTCCTCGAACGGGGCAAAACCCCTAAGGGGAGAAAGGAGCTGGAAGACTCAACGGGCATCGGACACAAGCTGATCCTGGAGTGGGTAAATCTGGCTGACCTGATGAGGATAAAGGGTGTGGCGGAGGAATACTCCGACCTCCTGGAAGAAGCCGGCGTCGATACGGTCAAGGAGCTCAGAAACAGAAGGGCGGATAACCTCTATCAGCAGATCAAGGAGATCAACGATAAGAAGAACCTCGTAAGGAGGCTCCCCTCGGAGAAGAGCGTAGCCGACTGGATCGAGCAGGCGAAGAAACTCCCTCCCGTTGTGGAATACTGACGGTGAATTAATAACTTTAAGCCGACGGGTGATTGCCTGTTTTAACAGAGTAATTTATACAATTTAAGCAGATGGGAATTTGCCCGTTTAGGTTTTAATTCATCGGCTGGGAAACGTTATCAGGTCTTTCGCCGTTGTCTTCGGAGATTTTGAAGCCACAACAAATAGGCGGAGTAAAAATCTTGTAAAGCTCCGAGAGATGCATTTATACAAAGCAAAGTCACAATTAGGAATCGGTTATACTGATGGCTAAGAATACGTTGACAGAGATAAGGGAACAAATGCTTCTGAGCAAATCTGAACTGGCCAGACAGGCTGGCGTCAGCGTTCTTACCATCGACCGCATCGAGAAGGGGAAGAGCTGCCGCATGGAGACAAAGAGGAAAATCCTGACCGCCCTCGGGATAGACTTTTCGGAGAGCAGAAAGATATTCATTGATTAGATTTTCCCTTTGATCCCTTTAACTGCTTGAATGGTGTTTCATCTTCTTTGTAACCTCACCATGCGGTTGCGATATTACTTTAATTTAGAGAGAGCGCTTTCCGATTTCGGGGCTATGTTTAATAATATCCGTTGAGCTTCGTAATTCTATTTCTGTTTGAATCCTTTGGAGAAATAAAATGAATATCTTCAACATTTACCTTACAGTAGCCGCACTATCCGCACTCTTCGGCATCCTCCTGTGTCTTATCTTCAGGGGCGGCTTAAAATCCTTCATCGGCACCCTCTTTTCGGAATCACAGGTTCAAAAATTCTGGGCAAGGATAGTCTATACGGTTATAATCCTTTCATCGGTATCCGGGGCCTTGTCCAACACCTATCCGGAAAGCGCCAAGGAAGATAAGCTCGTCCTCGTCTGGGCCGTGGTGGATCAGCTCGAGGCCATGCTCTTTAGGCTGCTCTGGGTTTTCTTGATTCTCTTTTCCGTCTTCCTCATCGGGTGGGCAATCGGCGCCAAGAAGAAGTGACCTGCCGGGAAAGGTTCAAGCGACCTCTAAAACACGCGCATCAAGGGGATGCTCCACAAAGGAGGCGGGAAGAAGGGAGGAAAGGAGGGAGAAAGGAAAGGGGATAAAGGGAAAAGAAGGGGAAGGGCTGATCGTCTTGTCAGGTTGTCGCTTGTCCTTTTCCAACATAGACAGCGATTTGATATGATTTTTTATCTGTCGACAGGATAAAGGGAAAGGACATTCTTTACGGATTTCAAGGAGATGGAGTGATACTCATATTGGGAATATATCATATGACGTATGCAAATCAGATATTTATACCGACAAAAAGCATGAAAGACCTCCTATCCATCGACCCAAAAAGGGCCATTAAATGAACACCGTCCTCACATATTACGTTTTGGGGCTTGTCGCCGCAACCGCAGTCGGTGTCATATTGACGCTTTTACTCTTAAGGAACATCGAGGAGGTTCTCTCCTTTACATCCATCCCCGTCAACCCGAAGCGTCTCTCCACGCTTATCAAGCTCTTCGCCATAGCCGCGGTCCTTGTCGGGGGGATATCCCGGAAATTCTACGGCTGCAATTACAAGTACGAATCCCTGGTAGGAAACCCGACCGCCCTTAACTTCAAGGTCATGGGACAGATCGAGGGGGCTCTTTATTACCTGATGATCTATCTCATCATCGTCTTCGCCCTCTACCTGACGGCCTACATCCTAAAAAGGGTCGGCTCCAAAAACGTCTGAGCGGCTCATCCCGGGCGGGGTGCGGGGAAGCGGTCATCACCACTCAAGCTGTCCCAAGCAGTGACACCGTCCATGTTGAATGCCCGCCGCCGCGGGCTTTTTGTCGCTTTAGCTTTAACATAACAAGAGATTCCTGAAGCCCCCACTAACGTCAAGAAAGGGATCCCCGCTAAAATCCACAGGCTGCAGCACTCGTCCCCCAATCCCATCAAGACCGAAAAAATCTCGAATCCGCCTTTTAAGCTTGACCCGTAAACCGCCTTGAAATAGACTTATAAGGCGGTTTTCAGATTTTTATCTTCAATCAGAATTTTAGTCGTTGGCTAAAACATTGTTGGAGGCTTTTCAAGCGTTCCGAATGGATTTTATACACGGCACAAAAATTAGGGGAGCCGTATCCATAATCGCGATCTGTCTCCTCTCCTGCTCAATTTTTTTAAGCTCCTGCAGGAGGGCGCCCGAAACGGAAACGGACACTCTGACCTTCTGGGTAACCATGAGTGGTGAAGAGGCGGAGGCCGTAAGATTGATCGGGAAGAAGTTTACGGAGGAGAGCGGAATTGCGGTCGACGTGAGGGAGATCGGGATATTCGAGATAACGACGAAGCTGGAGCTCGCCGCCCCGGCAGGGAAGGGACCGGACATCCTGAGCATCACACACACCTCGGTTGGGGCCCTGGCGCTGATGAAACTGATAACGCCGATTGCGATGGATATTGCGCCTATGGATGTTGACACAACCGATATATCGAATATATCGGCGAATATCACGGCGTCCCTTAAAGACTGCCCGGAATCCCTCGTCTCCGCGTTCACGTGGAGCGGCGGGGAGGGGAAAGACGCGGTGCTCTACGGCGTTCCCTTGACCGTGGAGTCTTACGGGCTCGTTATCAACAGGGGCATTATCAAAAGCGTCCCCGATACGATGGAGGAGCTGATCGAGACGGCCACTAATCTCACCCGGGACACGGACGGCGACGGGAAGGTAGACACCTACGGCTTTTTGACCGACCCGACTAACTTCTACTTCACCTTCCCATTCTACGATGCAAACGGCGCCTATATCTTCGCTGAAAACGCAGCCGGGTGTTACGACACAGGGAACCTCGGCTTCTGCACGGAAGGCGGTGTTTCGGCCCTGACGTTCATGCAAGGCCTGACGCAGTCGCGTTGCGGCGCTCCGGCTCTGATCCCCAAGGGGATCACGTATCCGATCATATCAGACCTATTCTCCAAGGGGAAGGCGGCGGCGATGATCCACGGGACCTACCTGATCCCCTACTACAGGTCGCTCGGCATCGACGTGGGGTATTACCCAATCCCCCCCTTCTCCGACGGGAGGCGGGGGTGCCCCCTATCCACGCTTATGGGGATCGCCGTTTCGGCTTACTCGGACAAAAAGGAGGACGCCCTGAAGTTCGTTGCCTTTTTCCTAAGACCCGAAAACATGAGGGCTTACTTCGAGGCCTCCGGGGGAGTGCGCGTCATGGTCAACCCGAAAATCTACACGGATGAGGACTACGAGAGGGAGCCGACCTTGGAGACCTCGGTGAAAATCGCCGGGGACTCCCTACCCTTCCCGAACGACCCGGCGGGCGAGCTTGTCTGGGACGCCTTTGCCGACGGCGCAAGCCTCACCCTCGAGGGAAAATCGACCCCGAAGGACGCCCTCTGCACGATGGAGGAGCGCCTCAAGACTGTAATCTCGGAGATAAAGAAATGAAGAGCGGGAGAAAAACGGAAGGCCTGTTTATATTCTCGACGCTCGCCCCGATCGCCTTCTTTCTCCTCGTCCTCTCCGTCTCGCCCATCCTCTACAACGTCTACATCTCAACCACGAACATGAGCCTCTACCACTACGACAGCTACGATTTCGTGGGACTTTTTAACTACATAACCATCTTCACAAGCCCCGTTTCAGACTTCTTCAGGGTGGGGCTGTGGAACGTCGTCTATTCCGTCGTATCGATCGCAGTCCCCTTTATCATAGGCGTCCTGGCGGCTTCTGCCCTGACCAGAACCCCCCGCTTCATATCCGCCACAGCATTGCCCCTCATGATACTCCCTTGGGTAGTGCCGGCCTTCATCACAATCCTGATATGGAAGGGGCTCTTCAATTACAACTTCGGAGCTATAAATCTCATACTCGAGCGGCTCGGCCTCTCAAAGACCCCGTGGCTCATGGATCCAAATCTGGCCAGGCTTTCCGTGATCGCGGTCAGCGTCTGGCTGGGGATACCGTTTATGACGACCATGGCCACAGGAATAATAAGGACGATCCCCAATGGTGTGATGGAGGCGGCGCGTATCGACGGCGCCGGTCCGATCGCGATCTTCACCTCCTTTACATTTCCGCTTGTGACCAGACGGATGATACCTGTTCTGGTGATGGGATTTTCCGCCTCGTTCAACAACTTCACCGCCATTTACCTCCTGACGGCGGGCGGCCCCACAAGCCCCGGGAGCATAGGCGGCGCCGGCTCGACGGACATCATTATCTCGTACATCTTCAAGCTCACCCTCCAGAGCAGGAGATACGGTCTTGCCGCCGCATATGCGGTAATCGTATTTGTTGCCATCGGCATTATTACCCTGTATAATCTCGGGTGGATAAGAAGGGGGAGAGAGGAGGTATTTTGAGAGAGATGAGGAGAATCGAGGAGACCACCAAATGAGGAAGGCGACCGAAATAGAATCAACCGTGGCAGGGGCCAAGGCGGTGAAGGGCTTTCCCGCCTCTCTAGCGGGGAGTTCCTTCATAGTCCTTATCGCCCTCTTTTCCTCTATCCCGATCCTCTTCATCCTGTCCGTCTCCTTCTCGGCCGGGGGGGAACTCTACTCCGGGAGGCTTCTTCCCGAGGGCTTCACCCTCGACAACTACGTCAGGCTCATGGCCGAGACCGACTTCCTTATCTGGATAAAGAACTCCGTCTACGTATCGGGGATGACCGCCCTTCTTGCCGTCGTCCTCACTTCCCTATCCGCCCAGGTCCTCTCCCGGTACGCTTTCAGGGGAAGGGAGGTAATGACCTCGACCCTCCTTATCGTACAGCTCTTTCCGGGGATCATGTCGATCGTCGCCTTATACAAGATACTCCAGTTCTTCAAAATCCTTGACACGCTGACGGCCCTCGTCCTCGTCTATCTGGCCGGGGCCATCCCCTTCACCACATGGATGATCAAGGGCTTTTTCGACACGGTCCCGAGGTCAATGGAGGAGGCGGCGACCCTCGACGGGGCGGGGCCTTTAAGAATATATCTGTCCATCGTCCTCCCCACCACGGCCCCGATCCTCCTTGTCGCCTTCGCCTTCAACTTCATCGCCTCCTACTGCGATTTCCTCCTCGCGGCGGTGGTCTTGACAGACTCGAAGCTCTACACCCTGGCCCTGGGATTGAGGTCTTTCTTAGAGGGGGATTTTTCCACCAACTGGCCGGAGTTCTGCTCTGCCGCCCTCCTCGGCGGTATCCCCATTATCCTGATGTTTCTCGTAATAGGCGTAATAAGCGGACTGAGACTAAAAAGCACATATTAATGAGTAAAACGAAGATATTTTGAGGAGCAATATTAAGTATGAAGGTCATTCTTTCCGGATTCAACGTCGACAAAGAAAGACTGTTCGAATACAAGGGCGCGGCCCTCAAGCTGATAGGGGGAGACAAAGAAGAGATTGAAGGCTTCCTCGACAGGTTCGGGGCCTCCGAAGAGCTGACCCCGGAGACCTTCAGCGCGGCCTACGCCCGTATAAGCAGGGACCCAAGGCCGGTAAACGAGTTAAGGCTCAACGCCCTTGATGAGGTCGAAAAGGCGAGAAGGTCAAACGAATCGATCATCTTCGGCATGGGACACTCGTCCGTGGCGGAGCACGCCGTCTTCAACCTCGACATCATCGGGATATCGAGGCTCGTTACCGAGGAGCTACAGAGGACGAGGCTCGCCTCATACACCGAGAAATCCCAGAGGTACATTACCCTTACGGACGATCACGTTATCCCAAAGGAGATAGTCGACGCCGGCCTCGAAACCCCCTTCAGAGACGCAGTCAAGAGCCTAAACGGGACGTACCACACCCTCTATGAAAAACTCCTCCCCTTTATACACAAAAAACACCCCGACCTCGCAGAGGACAAAAGGGGCAAGGTCACCCTCGACGGCTGGGCAAAGGAGGACGCGCGATACGTCGTCCCCCTCGCCACCCTGACCCAGATGGGAATGACCGCAAACGCCAGGGTCCTCGAGATGACCTTAAGAAGGCTCTCGGCAAGCGGGCTTAACGAGGCGGTCGAGCTCTCCAAGACTATCTACGACGCCGTCTCACCCTACGCCCCCTCCGTCATAAAATACACCAAGGGGACCGACTACGACACAAAGACAAAGGACCTGATAGGTGAATCGTTCACAAAACACGCGCAAGGAAGCCGGGGCGACAAGGGGAAAAAAGACACGTCCTTAAAGCTCGTCGATTACACACGGGACGGGGAGTTTCGCCTTGCGGCGGCGCTGGTCTTTCCCTTGACCAACCTCGACCACGAAACACTTCTGAATTCAATCAAGGGGATGGAAAAAGACAAGGTCGAGGAGATTGTCAAGTCCTCCTTCAAATACATGGAGTCTTACGACCGCGCCATGAGGGAGTTTGAGACGATAGGACTCACCTTCGAGGCGATTATATCCTCCTCCTGCTTCGCACAGCTCAAACGCCACAGGATGGCGACGATAATAAAACAGGACTACAATCCCGACCTCGGCGTTGAAGTCCCGGAGACGATCGTAGAGGCGGGCCTCAAAGACAATTTCATAAGGGCCGTCGAAGGAACAAGGGACGTGTACGAAAAGATAAGGGCGCTATCGCCTAAGGCCGCGCCATATATCCTGACCAACGCCCACAGGCTGAGGCTGCTGATCTCACTGAACCTCAGGGAGCTCTACCACATCGCAAGGATCAGGATGGACAAGACGGCCCAGTGGGACATAAGGAGACTGTCGTCGGAGATGGTAAGGCAGGCGGGGGAGGTTTTCCCCATAGGCACGGTCCTCGCCTGCTCAAAGGACACGTTCGAAGAGACGAAAAAAAGACTGTAGATAAAATTTGTTAAAACTCGTTGGAAAAGGACAGATGAAAATAAAAAGCAAGGATGCCCTTAAGCGGGCGTCAAAGGTGAAGATACTAATCATGGACGTGGACGGCGTCTTGACCGACGGCCGGATCGTGATTGATGACAAAGGCATAGAGTCCAAGTTCTTCGACGTGAGGGACGGCCACGGAATAAAGATGCTGGGCCGTGCGGGGATAAAGACAGCCATCGTGACGGGGAGGAACTCCAAGGTCGTAAAACACCGCGCCAGGGAGCTTTCAATAGACTACATTTATCAGGGGGCGATCAAAAAGGGGGAAACGGTAGAGAATATCCTTAAACAGACGGGGCTGACCGGCGGCGATGCGGCCTACGTCGGGGACGACCTCATCGACATACCGGCGATGAAATTGGTAGGCTTCGCGGTCGCCGTCGCCGATTCCGTCGACGAGGTCCTTAAAACCGCAGATATTATTACGGAAAAGCCTGGAGGAAGGGGTGCCGTCAGGGAGGTCGTTGAGTTCATCCTCAAGAGCCAGGGCATTTGGGAGGAGGCGATAAAGAGATACTCTAAATGAGTTAATCGGGCCGTGAGTCTCTAATCATGCCGCCGTTGATACAAAGAAGAGGGGCATCGTCCCGGTCTATTTCTTAAACTCTCCCTCTCCTACCCCTTTTAGCCCCCTTCTCCCTCCAATTTTTCTATAACCTATTACGTTTCCTCTTGACTTGACCATAAAATTATAATAATCTAATACCATAAAAATACTTATGAGTGAATTATTCGGGGGGTTTTAGAATGATTAGAAAAATTAAACTGGCCTTTCTGCTTCTATCCATATTCGCCATTCTCGTCATTTCAGGATGCGCCACTTCAAACCCCTACGTCGGTTACGGCTACTACAAAACCGATGCACCCCGTGGCAACGTGGGTCTCGGCGTGGGGATTGGATACGAAAAGTAAATCCACCGAACAACAGACAGGGAGAGGGTCGGCGCAGATTTAAAGCAGGGCAAAGGGGAGTTAGCGCAAATTAGAGCGGGGCAAGTTGAGGGTCAGGGCAAGTTGGGGGTCAGGGCAAGTTGGGGCTATCGCAATTTTGGGGAGATGCAGGCTGGGATTGGAATTGTCGCAAATTGGAGCGGGGGTCGGCGCAGGTTTAGGGCAGGTCAAGTTGCGGCAGGGGGTGGCATAAGTTGGGGTGGGGCAAGTTTGGGAGCGACTCAAGTCGGGGGACGGCCCAAGTTGGGACTGTCGCAAGGAGGGGTCGGCTTAAAGTTGGATCGATGCAATCCGGGGGCGGAACAGAGGAAAAGTAAAACACAAGTTGGAGCCGATATAATTTAGGGAAGGCGAAGAGGGAAACGATGTAAAGGGGGGAGAGTGGGAAGGCTGAATCGAAGCGCATTGGTAGCATGATATAGTCGATTCGGGATTAGAGGGAACGCGTATTTCAAAAACAGCGGTTGCCAAAAGACATTTCGTAGATACCCTGTATCATCGTTATTCGGGCCAAATCATCAAATTACCGATTTTCAACCTTATTAAAAGCTAATCACTCAGGGCGATAAGCTCAATATCGCCCTTTATCCCCATTCTGCCGTCAATCACCACAATCCCCCCCGTCACACCCGGGATATCCAAAATCTCCTTTAGTGCGCCCTCGATATCCCTTTCGCTCCTGACCATGTTTCCGAGTGCCGTGGCCGCGGCATCCGAAAGCGCCCCCCTCTCTGCAACGGCCGTTGCAAGTTCGCATCTTCCGAAGCTCAACGACTCGCCGAAGAGGGCCGAGGACGAAGAGATGCCGACGCCCATCTCCCCCGAATCGGCGGCGGGAATCTTGATTCCGAGGCCAAATAGAATTTCGCTGCCGTAAAGGCCGACGACCCTCTCACCTCCGGTCATCATAAAGACATCCCCGCCGTTCTCCACAATAACCTCCCCCCTCTTCCCATCCCCACGATCGGAAAGCGCCCGCGCCAAAAACTCCGCTATCGCCCCCGCTACGGCGGCCATCGGCCCAGTCCCGGCAAGCCTCGAATCCTCGATCATCTCCTTGACGATATTCGGAGCGTAGGGATAGGCCTCTATCGGTTCGAGGGATGAGGCGAACTCGGGCCTAGATTTCATATAGCTCTCAATGTTTCCGCGAAGATTTAAGACGGTGTCAATAGCTTCCTTGGTAAAATCCTCCTCGGCCTGAATTAACAGGTTTGTCTCCTTGACGGTAACGGTGAACTGCACAAGACCACGACCACCCCGCCCTATTCGATACAGCCTGTTCGCGAAAATGTCACGCAATTTCTTAGCCTCACGGCCTTGGATTGGATTCAAGTCCAGTCTGAAATATTGAATATTGAATATCTGAATATGTTGGATATATTGATGTGTTACATATCGGAAGATATATAATTAAGACAAAATATTATCCTTCCCCCCTATCCCCCCATCAGCCCCAACTCACCTTCGTCCCCGGCCCCCCGCCTCATTTGATCCCGAGGTCTTTCTGCTCTTTTCGACCTTCGGGATATGCCTCCCCCGCCTCTTCGGTCTCCCTTTTCCTGTTCTCGCCCTCAAGGAGCCTCACCTTTTTCTCAAGCTCCTTGACTCTCTCGATCAGGCAGAGGAGCGCCTGCTCCTCCGGGTCGGGCAGGAGGTGATGCTCCAGGTTCACGTCGTCGTGAATCTCCCCCTCCATCGAATAGATGATCCTGCCTGGCACACCCACAACGGTCGACTTCGGCGGAACGTCCCTTACCACGACGGAGTTCGCCCCTATCCTCGAAAAGGCGCCGAGCCTGCACGGGCCGATGATCTTCGTACCGGCGCCCACAACCACGTGCTCCCCGAGGTCTGGGTGGCGCTTCTCCTTCTTCCAGCTTTTGCCCCCCAGCGTCACCCCCTGATAGATTGTAACGTTGTCGGCGATCTCCGAGGTCTCCCCGATGATCACCCCCATGCCGTGGTCAATAAAGAACCTTCGCCCGATCTTCGCCCCGGGGTGGATCTCGATTCCGGTCAGAAACCTCCCCAGGTGGGAGATCATGCGGCCTATCAGGTAGAGCCTCTTTGTCCAGAACCAGTGGGCCACCCTGTAAAAAATCACGGCGTGAAGCCCCGGGTAGCAGAGAATTATCTCGAGGGTCGACCTTGCGGCGGGATCCCTCTCGAAGACAACCCGTATATCTTCCCTTATAGTCTTTATGAACTTAAGCATATCTTCCAGCTTTTTCAGATTTAATATTACTGATTATATCATGTTTTCAAGCAAGTATCCAGATTAACAAATCCTACAATGAAAAGACCCCTATATCCCTGAAGCGCTCGTAGCGGTTCTTTAAGAGCCTGTCGACGTCCATATCCAAAAGCTCCGCGAGGTGCCTCCTCAGCACGCCGTAAAGGGCGTCCGCCGCCTCCTTGTGGCTGCGGTGCGCGCCTCCCAGCGGCTCCGGCACGATCTCGTCTATCAGTCCGTTTTCGAGGTTGTCCTTCGCCGTAGACTTCAACGCCTCGGCGGCCTGTTTCTTCATCTTCCTGTCCTTCCAGAGGATCGAGGCGCACGCCTCCGGGGAGACGACCGAGTAGTTGGCGTTTTCCATCATCAACACCCTGTCGGAGATTCCGAGGGCTAGGGCGCCCCCGCTCCCTCCCTCTCCGAGGACCACCGAGATTATGGGGACCTTAAGCCTCATCATGGTGTACATACAGCTCGCTATCGCCTCCGACTGCCCCCTCTCCTCCGCCTCTACGCCTGGATATGCGCCGGGGGTGTCTATCATCGTGATCAAGGGGATTCCGAAGCGCTCGGCCAGTTTCATAAGCCTGATAGCCTTTCTATACCCCTCCGGGTGAGGCATCCCGAAATTCCTTTCGAGACGCTCCTTTAATCCCCTCCCCTTGTGGTTGCCGATCACCATTACGCCGATTTCGTCGAGCCTGGAAAGCCCTCCGACAACGGCCCTGTCATTGCCGTATAACCTGTCCCCCTTGAGCTCCAAAAAGCCGTCAAAGATACGGGAGATGTAGTCGAGCATCTGGGGTCTCTTATCGTGCCTCGAGATCTCGACCTTCATCCACCGGTCGCCCTTCAGGTAGTAGTCTTCTTCGAGCCTCTTTGCCCTCTCCTGAAGATCGCGAACGTTGCCGGATATCTTTGACCCGTCAAGATTATCGGCGGTCTTTTTTATCTCGTTGATCTTCCTCGTAAGCTCCCGGATGCTCCTGTCAAATTTCACCTCATTCATAAGAAGTCCCTCCGCTCGATGTCTCGCTCGATTATTCGCTCAATGATTTGATATTCCAATGTTTTACGGCCCGTCAAAAATAATGTAAAAGGATTTAAAGTTTCGCCGGTTTCTGCACATTTAGTCCCCCCCATCCCCCCCATCCCCCCATGACGTCCTTAAAATAATCAGTCCAACCAGACGGAACCGCCGCTAAAGAGGGTCTTTACCTCGTTTATGAAATCATTGCTCGGGTCAACTCCCAGGCTCCCCGGCAGAGAGAGGGTGATGCTGCCGCTGTCGCTATCCCTCACGAGGAGGAAGACACGGCTCCTGCCCCTGTGTCTCTCCATAATCTGCTTCAGCCTCTCGATGTCCTCCGCCGGAACGCTGAGGTTATCCATCTCGATAAAAACCTTCTTCTCGCCCCTTATCGGCGCGTCTTTTAAGCTCAATATCTCCTTTGCGAGGACCTTGCTTGTCTCGTCCCCCCTGTCCAGCACTCCCCCCACGAGGATCGGGACGTCGTCTTCCATGAGCTGAATGGACTTCTGATAGAGGTCGGAGAAGACCACGACCTCGATGAATCCCTTCATGTCCTCGAGGGTCAGAAAGGCCATCCTATCCCCCTTCTTCGTCATTATCTCCTTCTTTGCGGCGCATATCCCCCCTATCCACACAGACGACCTGTCCGGCTTTTCATTTATGGTAATGGTATCACAGTTTGTCTTCGACTTAAAGGCGTTCTCGTACGATAGGAGGGGATGCCCGGTTATGTAAAACCCGAGGCTCTCCTTCTCGTTTGCCATCAGCATCTGGTCGCTCCAGTCCGGAACGTCCGGATACTCCTCCGAATCAATCATGCCGTCCCCGGGGCCGATTAGGTTTTCAAATAGGTTGGCCTGTCCGATCCTCTTCTCGTCCTGGTAGCTCTGTCCCATCTCGACCGCCCTGTCTATCGCGGCCATCATCCTGGCCCTGGAGACGTTGGAGAAATCGAACGCCCCGCATTTGATGAGGCTCTCCAATACCCTCTTGTTCACCTTCCTGAGATCGACCCTTTTTGCAAAATCGAACAGCGACGAAAAGTCGCCTCCGTCTCTCCTCGACTCTATGATCGACTGGATCGCCGCCGCTCCTACGTTTTTCACGGCGGCAAGCCCGAAGAGTATCTCGTCCCCGGAGGCGGAAAACGTGAGGCCGCTGTCGTTTATGTGGGGCGGGAGGACGTTTATCCCCATCTCCCTCGCCTCTCCTATATACTTCATTATCTTGTCGGTGTCGTCCATCTCGGAGGTCAGAAGCGCCGCCATGAACTCCACCGGGTAGTGCGCCTTGAGAAAGGCTGTCCGATACGACACCATCGCGTATGCTGCGCTGTGGGACTTGTTGAATCCGTACTCGGCAAATTCCTCCATCTGGTCGAATATCTTCTCCGCCTTTTTCTCGTTTATCCCGTTTTTCAGGGCACCCTCCATGAACTTCTCCTTCTGGGCGGCCATCTCTTCTCTGATCTTCTTTCCCATCGCCCTCCTCAGGAGGTCGCCGTCCGCTATGGTGAAGTTGGCGAGGGCCGTGGCAATCTGCATCACCTGTTCCTGATACACCATAACGCCGTAGGTGTCGCCAAGGATTTCCTCCAGCTGGGGAAGCTCGTATTTTATCAGCTTCCGGTTGTGCTTGCGCTTTATGAACTCCTCGGCCATCCCCGTGTTCAGCGGGCCCGGCCTGTAGAGGGCCACGAGCGCTATCACCTCCTCGAACTTCTCCGGGATGAGCCTCACCATCAGGTCCTTCATGCCGGAGCTCTCCAGCTGAAAGACACCGTCTGTGTTCCCCGACTGGAGGAGCTTGAAGGTTTCAGGGTCTTTGAGGGAGATTTTAGATATATCGAGGTCGACGCCCCTGTTCTCCCTGATGAGCTTTATGGCGTCTTCGATTACGGTCAGGGTCCTCAAACCCAAAAAGTCGAACTTGATCAGCCCCAGCTTCTCCACGCATTTCATGTCAAACTGGGTTACGACCTCCCCCTTTTGACCCCGCGTCAGGGGCATGTACTCCACGAGGGGAAGGTTTGAGATCACCATCCCCGCGGCGTGAGTCGAGGAGTGGCGGTTCAATCCCTCCAGCCCCTTTGCGATCTTCACGAGTTTCTGAACCTTTGGGTCGCTATCGACCATCTCCTTGAAGCGCGGCTCCGCCTTCAAGGCGTCATCGAGGGTTATGTTAAGGGGCATGGCGGGGATGAGCTTGGCTATCCTGTCCACGTCGGGATAGGGCATGTCGAGGACCCGCCCAACGTCCCGGATGACCGCCCTCGCCTGCATCTTCCCGAACGTGACGATCTGGGCGACCTTTTCCTCCCCGCCGTACTTCTCCGAGACGTACCTGATGACGTCGTCCCTGCCGTTCTTGCAGAAGTCAATGTCGATATCGGGCATGCTTATTCTCTCAGGGTTGAGGAACCGCTCGAAGAGAAGGTCGTATTCGATCGGATCTATATCGGTAATCCCGAGGGCGTAGGCCACAAGGCTCCCGGCGGCCGACCCCCTCCCAGGGCCGACGGAGATCGAGTTCTCCTTGGCGTAGTCAATGAAATCGGCGACGATGAGGAAGTAGCCGGAGAATCCCATCTCCTTGATCATCCTGAGCTCCCTTTCGAGTCGATCCCGGTATTGCCTCTCGACGCCCTCGATATTTCCGCCGCGATTTGCCCTCATCAGATCCATCCTCGCCTTAAGGCCCTCTATCGCCGCCCTGTCGAGGACGTCGTCCAGGCTCTCACCGGAAGAGACGCTGTATTCCGGAAACTGGAACCGCCCGAAGGAAAAGGAAAAATCGCACCTCTCGGCTACGGCCAGGGTGTTTTTGATAGCCTCTGGCACATCCCTGAAGGCGCTTGTCATCTCCTCCGGGGACTTGAAGTAGAACTGGTTCGTCGAGAACTTCATCCTGTTCGTGTCGTTTATCGTCTTTCCGGTCTGGATGCATAGGAGGGCGTCGTGGGCCTCCGAGTCGCTTTTTTTGAGATAGTGGCAGTCGTTGGTGGCCACAAGGGGAAGGTTCATCTCCTTTGAGATTCGGATAAGCTCCGTATTCACCCGCCTCTGGTCTTCGATGCCGTTCTCCATAAGCTCGAGGTAGAACCTGCCTGGGAACATCCCGGCGTACATCCCGGCGACCTCCCTCGCCCCCTTCTTGTCGTCCCCCAATATTTTTTCAGCTATCTCGCTCTTCAGGCACGCGGATGAGGCGACAAGCCCCCCGCTGTGTTTTGAGAGCAGCTCCTTATCTACCCTCGGCTTGTAGTAGAAGCCCTCCAGGTGGGCGTGGGTGAGAAGCCTCGTCAGGTTCTTGTAGCCCGCCTCGTTTTCCACGAGGAGTACAAGGTGGTGGGAGTCGTCTTTGGCAGCGCCTCCCCCCTTCGAGTCGTATCTCCCCCTCGCCACGTACATCTCACAACCGATTATAGGCTTTATCCCGGCGTCTCTTGCCTTTATGTAAAAGTCGACCGCCCCGAAGAGATTTCCGTGGTCGGTTATGGCCACGGCCGGCATATTGAAATCGTTGGCGGCGGAGAAGAGATCGTCCAGCCTTATGGCGCCGTCGAGCAGGCTGTACTGCGTGTGGAGGTGCAGGTGAACGAAGTTGGATGTTCTCTTCTCGGCCATCGGGGCTACTCCCATTCGATGGTGCTGGGGGGTTTGGAGGATATATCGTAAACGACCCTGTTTACTCCCTTGACCTCGTTTATGATCCTGTTGGATATCTTGGCGAGTATCTCGTGGGGGATCCGAGACCAGTCGGCGGTCATGCCGTCGAGGCTGTCCACTGCCCTTAAGGCGACGACGTTGTCGTAGGTGCGCTCGTCCCCCATCACGCCGACGCTCTTTACGGGCAACAGGACGGCGAAGGCCTGCCAAATCTTGTCGTACCAGCCGCTCGACTTTATCTCGTTTTCCATGATCATGTCCGCCTCCTGGAGCATGGCGACGTTCTCCTTCGTCACCTCCCCCAGGATTCTCACGGCAAGCCCCGGCCCCGGGAACGGGTGGCGCTTGATCATCTCGTCCGGGAGCCCCAGCTCCTTGCCCAGTAGCCTCACCTCGTCCTTGAAAAGCTCCCTCAGCGGCTCGATCAGCTCCAGGTTCATCTTCTCCGGCAGCCCGCCCACGTTGTGGTGGGACTTTATGGTGGCGGAAGGCCCCCTGAAGGAGACGCTCTCGATCACGTCAGGGTAGAGGGTCCCCTGAGCAAGATATTTTACGCCGGAGATCTTCTCCGCCTCCGCCTCGAATATCTCAATGAAGGTGTTGCCTATGATCTTTCTCTTCTTCTCCGGGTCTTCTACGTTGGAGAGCCTCTTCAGGAAGAAATCCCCGGCGTCCACGTAGTCGAGGTCAACGTTGAAGTGGCCGCGAAAGACCTTCTTCACCCGGTCGGCCTCCCCCTTTCTCAGAACGCCGTTGTTGACGAAGATGCAGGTCAGCTTGTCCCCGATGGCCCTGAAGAGGAGCGCCGCCACCACCGAGGAGTCCACCCCGCCGGAGAGGGCGCAGATGACGCGGTCGTCCCCCACCCTGTTTCTTATCTCCTCCACCTCCATCTCCACAAACGACCTCATATCCCAGAGTCCGTGGAGCCCCGAGATGTCGAACAGGAAGTTACGCAATATCTCTTCACCCCTGGGGGTGTGGACGACCTCCGGGTGGAACTGGACGCCGTAGATCCTCGATTTCTCGTTCTCTATCGCGGCCATGAGCCTGTTTTCGCTCTCGGCGGTAATCGTGAAGCCCTTCGGGGGGCTTTTAAGGCTGTCGCCGTGGCTCATCCACACCTCGACCTTTTCGTCGGCCCTGAAGCCCGAAAAAATCCCGTTGTTGGAAACGGGCCTGACAACCGCCCTGCCATACTCCCTCTTTCTAGCGGAGACGACCTTCCCCCCCAACAAATAAGCGATGATCTGCATCCCGTAGCAGATTCCGAGAACCGGGATGCCGAGCCTGAACAGTTCGTCGGTGATCATCGGCGCCCCCTTGTCGTAAACGCTGGCCGGCCCCCCGGAGAGTATAACCGCATTGGGCGACATCTCCCTGATCTGATCTACCGGGATATTAAAGGGATATATCTCGCAGTAGATCTTCTCCTCCCTCACCCTCCTGGCGATAAGCTGGGTGTACTGGGAGCCGAAGTCGAGGATCAGTACCTTTTCTTTATGGATATCTTCTGTCAATTTACTATTCCAAACGGTAGTTAGGCGCTTCTTTTGTAATTATGACGTCGTGGACGTGGCTCTCCCTCAGTCCCGCCGGGGTTATGCGGACATAGGGGACTTTCCCCCTGAGCTCCTCGATGTTCTTCGTCCCCAAATATCCCATACCGGACTTAAGCCCCCCCACCAGCTGAGTTATCGATAGGGAGAGAGGCCCCTTGTATGGTACCCTTCCCTCTATCCCCTCCGGCACGAGCTTTCCCGCCTCCTCCACGTCCCCCTGAAAATAGCGATCCCCCGATCCCGCCTTCATCGCCTCGATGGAGCCCATCCCCCTGTAGGTCTTGTAGGACCTCCCCTGAAAGAGGATGATCTCGCCCGGGCTCTCGTCCGTGCCCGCAAAGAGGCCCCCGATCATGATCGTGTCCGCCCCCGCGGCGACCGCCTTCGTGACGTCCCCCGAAAACTTTATCCCGCCGTCGGCGATTATGGGAGTCTCGGTCTTTTTGGCCGCGCTGAAGCAGTCCATTATCGCGGTAAACTGGGGCATTCCCACACCGGCCACTATCCTCGTGGTGCAGATTGAGCCGGGGCCGATCCCCACCTTGACCGCGTCCGCCCCGGCCTTGATAAGGGCGCTGCACGCCTCCGCCGTTGCCACGTTTCCGCAGATCAACTCGACGTTGCCGAAGTTCTTCTTTGTGTCGGAGACGGCGTCGATGACAATCTTGGAGTGGGCGTGGGCGGTGTCTATGACTATTATGTCGACCTTTGCGCCCAGGAGCGCCTCTATCCTCGCCTCCCTGTCCGGCCCCACCCCTACGGCGGCCCCGACAAGCAATCTTCCCAGCTCGTCCTTCGACGCGTCCGGATACTTCATTTTTTTCTGGATATCCTTTACCGTGATCAGCCCCTTGAGGTTGTCCTGGTCATCGACAACCAAAAGCTTTTCGATCCTGTGCTCGTGGAGCTTCTTCTTCGACTCCTCGATGGTAATCCCCTCCCTCACCTTGACGAGTTTATCCTTCGTCATCACGTCTTCCACGGCGAGGTTGAGGTTCGTCTCGAAGCGGAGGTCGCGGTTGGTGAGTATCCCCACGAGCTTCTTCCCCTCCACCACCGGAACCCCGGAGATCCGGTACCGCTCCATTATCTCGAGGGCCTCGTGGATCTTGTTCTTCGGCCCTATAGTTATCGGATCGACTATCATCCCGCTCTCCGACTTTTTGACCTTGTCCACCTCGAGGGCCTGCTCCATAATATCCATGTTTTTATGGATGATGCCTACACCACCCTCCTGGGCCATGGAGATGGCCGTGGCCGACTCCGTCACCGTATCCATCGCGGCGCTCAAAAGGGGTATGGAGAGCCTGATCTTCTTTGTAAGGCGGGTCGATACATCCACGTCCCTCGGGATCACCTCGGTCTTTCTCGGAATAAGGAGGACATCGTCAAACGTAAGCCCCCAACTGTCATTTTCTGCGTTCACGGTTTTTCCTCTGTCTTTAAAAACGACATTTATTTCTTTTATTCAATGAAAACTTTTTAATCAACCTTGTCAAGCCCAATTAAATCGACCACTATCCCCTCTAAAAGCCCGCTGTCGGAAGCGGTCAGGAGCTTTTGTCCGAAGGTCTTCATTACGGACAGCACTATAACAACCCCCGCGACAATCACGTCCTCCCTCCCCTTCTCGAGGACCGGGTATCTCGAGAGCCTCTCTTCGTTCGGAATCGACCTTAAAATATCGAAAATCCCGGATATTCTCGAACGGTCCAGTCTGTAGCCGTCGACCCTCGCGGGATCGTACTTGTCGACCGACTCGACTCCCATGTCGATTGCGGCCAAGGTGGTCACCGTCCCCGCCGTTCCCACGAGCCTGTCAAAGGGCAGCTTTGGGAAATCGACCCGATCCCCCTCCATACCCCCCTTCCCCCCGTTACCGCTCCATTTGCCGTCTCCCGCCGTCAAGCGATTATATATCATCGAGAGACGATTTTCCACAAATTTCTCGATATTAAGGATTTCTCTCTCCTCCGGGGGATTGTGGGCAACAAACATCTCCGTCAGCCTGACCACGCCCAGGTCGGTGCTGAGCGTACCGAGCACGCGGCCGTTCTCTGTCAAGGTAAACTCCGTGCTTCCCCCGCCCACGTCAAATATCAGCGCCGACCCCCTGTCGATGTCGATACCGGCCGAGCCGGCTATCCCCACAAGGGAAAGCCTCGCCTCCTCAAGCTCCGATATTATCTCCACCGCGATCCCCAAATCCTCGGCGGCATCGACAAGCTCCCCGCCGTTTTCCGCCTCCCTCGCGGCGCTCGTGGCCACCACCCTGTAGTCGTAAACCTTAAGCCTTGTCCACTCCTCCTTGAACTGCGAGAGGGCGCCCACGGTCCTCTCAATCGCCCCCCTCTTCAGCGCCCTTCCCTCCTTCCACCCGTCTCCCATTCCCTCCCCCAACCTCGTTATCTTGAATCTCCGCGCCATAACGTCAAAGGGGGGACGCTTGTCCCCCCTTTCAGGTCCCGATCTTCCCTCGGCCACCATGAGCCTTACGGTGTTGCTTCCCACATCCACGGCGGCCAACCTTTTGCGATCACCATTATGGTCACTGTTATTTCTGATTGACGTTGCCCTTTAATATATGAACATTTATACGTTCTAATATAATCCCTATTATATTCCGCCCCTTTTACCTTTGCCTCCGTCCTCTGCCCCCATCCATTACCCCTTGACGATTGAATCCGAAAGCGTCCTTATGCTCCCCCTCAGGCTTCCGGCGATCTTCTTCGACAGGGCGATGACGAGACTCAAGCAGATATCCGGATCCTTTTTTCTCATCTCGTTAAATTTCTCCCTGGTTAGGATATAGATATCCGAATCCTCGACCACCCTTGCCGTCACGGCCCTGGGGCCCGGGTCAAAGAGGGCCAGCTCCCCGAAGCTCTCTCCGGGTGAAAGCTCCACCAACTTCTTTTCGCTCCCCTCCGCCACCATCCACGTCAGCTCGACCCTCCCGTCGGCGATCAGGAAGAGGGACTCTCCGTCCATCTTCTCGATAAATATCGTGCTGTTTTCGGGAAATCCTCTCCTCTCGAAATAACGGAATAGGCGCTTCACCTCCTTACCGCTCATCTCATCGAAGAGGAGCGAGTCCAATATCTTTCCATCAAGCTTTCCATCGAGGTCGGGGGGAGCTCCTGTCATGTTTCCACCTATTTACCTTTTTTCCTCTTCAGCCTTTCCAGCGCCTCGTTCAGCTTGGTTCGGGTCTCCTCGTATGAAAGGAGGAGCGCCGAGAGCTCCACCTCGTGTTCTATGGCGGAGCGCCTGTCCAGCCGGGGGACGAGGTCGGAGACCCGCTTGATCATGGAGAGTACCTTGGGCGATTTATCGGCGATGTTCTTTGCAAGGGTCATGGCGGCCTCCATTACCTCCTCGGACGGGAGCACCCTGTTGACAAGTCCCATCCGCTCCGCCTCACGGGCCCCGACAGGCTCTCCGGTCATCGTTATCTCCTTCGCCCTTGCAATGCCCACCCTCCTCCAGAGGGGGTCGAAGATGGGATTTAGGCCGAACTTGACCTCCGGATGGGCGAAGATGGAGGTATCCGACGCTATGATGAAATCGCAAGAGAGGGCGAGGTTAAAGCCTCCCCCCATCGCGATGCCCGTCACCGCCGCGATCATCGGCTTGGGAAACTCGTAAAGGTCGAGATAGTAATCGATTAACGGCTCGAAGTGATCCTGATATTCATGGGGTGCGAGCTTTACGAGCTCTTCGATGTCGATCCCGGCGGAGAACACCTCGCTGCCGCCGGTGAAGACGAGGACCTTTACGGCGTCATCCTTCCTTGCGGCCTCCATCAAGTGAGAAAGCTCCTGACAGAGGTTTTTCGAGAGGGCGTTCATCTCCCTCTGCCGGTTCAAGGTGACGATCCCCACGCCCGCCGAGTATTCATATATAATATCTTTATATTTTTCCGCCATGGTTTTTATCCTCAGGGTCAGTCATTTTCAACTCTCAACAAGGCCGATCAGCGTGTCGAGGTTTATCCTGTCGTACTTGAGATAATCACCCTCCTTGGGGGTCTCTATTATCTTGGGAATCCCGGCAAACCTCTCGTCGTTCATTATCAGCCTGAACGGCTCGAGGCCCATCTCACCCCAGCCGATGTGCTGATGCCTGTCCACGTTTGAGCCGAGGCCCTTCTTCGAGTCGTTGAGGTGAAAGAGCTTTAGGCTCTCAAGTCCTAGCAGACTGTCGAACTCCTCGATTACCGACTCGTACTTATCCCTCGTTGTGATGTCGTAGCCGGCCGCAAAGGTGTGGCAGGTGTCGTAGCAGACGCCGATCCTCTCTTTAAATCCTGTCTCGTCGCGGATGGCGCCTAACTCCTCGAAGGTCTTTCCTATCGCGTTTCCCTGCCCGGCGACGGTTTCGAGGATTACCTCTACATCTCCTCCCCCCCCGTCATCGTACTCTTCCAACACCTCCCTCAATCCGGCGGCGTAGCGCCTTATCCCGCTCTCGACCCCGGCGCCGCCGTGGCTTGTGGGATGAACCACAAGGACCTCGATCTTCAGCTCCCTGCACCTACCAAGCTCCAGTAAAAGACCCGCCTTCGATTTCTCCCGGACGGCGTCATCGGGAGAGGCGAGGCTCGTCAGGTAATCGACGTGGGCCACCACCCCCCTGAATCCCCCGTTTGAAACCGCCTCCGTGAATCTCTCCGGCTCACCGGTGTTGAACTTCCTGGCCTGCCACCTGTTGCTGTTCTTGGTGAATAGCTGGAAGCAGTTTATGGAGAGCTCCGCCGCCCTGTCTGCGGCCGTATAGACTCCGCCGGCGATGGATATATGCGCCCCCAAAAGCGGCGGTTTTGTATCTTTCATTTCTTAATATAAACTCAACCTCGATATTCATCGGCCGTCGACTCCGTCAAGATCACGTCCATCCCGTCCTCCTCAAATATCTCCTTCCCCACCCGGATATTATCGGCGTCCGGGCGTCCGTCATCTTTAGCCTGTTCCTTCAAGGCCCCGTCCCTCCCGCCCCCCTAAGTATCTCCTTCCCCCCCAACATCATATCTCATCGGCCCCTAACATCTACTATCATACCCCGGCGGTAGAAAAACTATGTCTCCGTACTTCAAATGAGAACACGAAACCCCTTGACTCCCACGGGTAGATCGGCCTCTAAAACGACCTTTGAGTCACTCCCCTCCCTCTTCCTTCTCTCCCCCCCCGTCCTCTTTATCCTCCGGCTTTGAATCATCCGCCTTTTCGGCGGGCTCCGCCTGGATTTCCGCCTCCTTTTTCTCTCCCTTCTCCTCCGCCGCCCCGGTCTCCTCCTTTGTCTCCCTCTCCTCCTTTATCTTCTCCCCCTCTACCCTCGCCTGCTCGGCGGCCTTATGAAGCTCCTCGGCCTTCTTTACTGCCCGCTCGTGCTTCTCCCTGACCTTTGCCATCTTTGAGTCGATGGACTGTTTTCTTGTCATGAATTTTCTCAGCTTTCTCTGGGCCCTCTTCAGCTCCTTGCGCTTTTTTCTCAATTCGGTGTCGTACTTTTCTGCCGTCCCCGTCATCTTCTGGACTTCGGCCTTTAGTCCATTTACCTTTGTCTCAAGATTCTTCATTTACCGCTGTTCCCTCCTTTTTCAAACTTTATTTTTCGATCGAGGCGTTTATCGCAAAATAGTATCTGCCGTCGCCGCGGCCGCCCGAAAAGCCGGAAAAGACGTCGTAAACCAGATCGCCCCCCGAAGAGTCGTTCGACGCTATCACGACATCCCTTCCATCCGCAGACACAACGCTTGTCCTTGCCTCCTTGAATACGATCTCCCCCCTCCTCTCGTCCGCGAAATACGAAAGAAAGGGCTCTATGTCGATACTGATCTTGCCGTCCCCGGTAACCACCGGTGTTACCTTAAATCCCGTGGATACGTCCCGAAACGTAACCCCCTCGATCTTTATCCCCCGGTTCCTGAGATATATCGTTACCCTCCCGTCCACCGGCACGCTCCTTCCGGTCACAAAGTCGCCGGAGGAGCCGGAGGCGATCAGGAGTTCCTGGGCGATTTCCCGATGAGACCTCCCCGTGCCTCCACTCGGCGACGCATCGATATAGAGGCCCCTACCCATAGGTGTGCCGGTGATGTTTCCCACGGTGAAGTGATCGTCCGAGTAGAGCCAGTTTACACCGAGCTTCAGATCGCTGAATCCATTTTCGTCAAAGAACTTCGCCTTTATCCGCACCTGCTTGGACGGTCTGTCCACGCGGGCTATAAACTCTTTTACCCTTTCGAGACTTTCCCTCTCGTCGACCACAAGGATCGAGTTTGTGTTCAAGTCCGCAGTGACCTTGCCGCTCTCCGTGAGCAACGGGAGAACCAGCTCGACGAGCTCGTCAGCGGGCCTGTGTTTGATCTGGATGAGTATGTAATCGAGGGCGAAGGCCCCCCGACATATTACTAAATCGAAGGCGATGAGGAAAGATGCGACGCTGATAAGTACTCTTTTATCGAAACAGGTCATTTTTTTCAATAGTTTTCAAGGAGAGATGTCAGGGCACAAGCCTGTATTCCACCCTGATCCTATTTTCCATCAGCCTGTCAAATATTACATCCGCAAGCCCTGTCTTCATATCGTTAAGGAGAATCGAGAGAAGGGAGATCTTCTCCTTTGGGGGATAGACAAGCCTCGGCTCGCCCTCGATGCCGGCCATCTCGGCGGCCTTTTTGACGGCGTCTTCCATGTTCCCCAGCTCGTCAATGAGCTTGAGCTTCAACGCCTGTTCGCCGCTCAATATCCTTCCGTCCGCGATCTCCAGCACCTTCTCCTTGGGGAGCTTTCTCTCCTTCACCACGACATTTACAAACTGCTGAAAGATATTGTCGATATAATCCTGGAGGTACTGCCTCTCCTCCGCCGTCATCTCACGAAAGGGACTTCCGGTATCTTTGAATTTTCCGCTCTTGATAACAAATCCCTTGATTCCGAGGGAATCGAGGGCGTCGTGAAACTCCATTCCCTGGACTATGACTCCGATGCTGCCAGTCGTGGTGCCAGGATTTGCAAAGATGTAGCTCGAGCCCAATGAGATGTAATAGCCCGCGGAGGCCGCAACGCCTCCCATGGAGGTAACCACCACCTTTTCCGACGCAAGCTTTTTGATCTCCTCGTATATCTCCTGGGCCGCGGCCACGCCTCCCCCCGGGGAGTCCACCCTCAGGACGACTGCGGCTATATCCTCTCTGTCTCTAAAATCCTTTATGTTCTTGATAACATCCCCAGACTCGTAAATAACCCCTTTGACCTCTATTACACCCACGCTCTTGGAGAAGGGCTTTATCCCCATAACCATATATAAAGAGAGGGAGTAAATACCTACAATCATCACCAAGGAAACCGCGATGACTACGGCAATAATTATCCCCTTTCGTTTGACCATTCTTTTCACCTCTTTTTCTATATAAAAGAAACCGGTTCAGACAGCGCCTGAACCAGTATATTGGTTAAAAAAAACACTTAAATAAAGGGCCTCTTGCTCCAAAAGACCTCTTCTACTATTTCCCGCCATTTAAGTTCCCGTCCCAGAAATCTCCCCCTCCCTCTCCCCCTTACTCTCCTCATTCATCCCTCCACCACACCTCTTTCCCCATCCCCTCCTCCGCTTGATGAATCAAAGAAGACTATTCTTCCTTCTCTTCGCTATCCTCTTCGCCCTTATCTTCGCTCTTTTTTTCTCCATCGGAAAAGGAGATATTTGTCTCTTCAAATTTCTTCTTAAGGACATCGCCCAGCACCACGTTTCTCCCCTCCTGATTGTCTATGTAGCTTGAGACATCGCCCTGCTCCTCGGACTGGATAAGCGCCCTGAGAGAGAGACCGATCTTCTTTTCATTGGAATCCAGATTAATCACCACGGCCTTCAGGGTTTCTCCCACCTTGCAGAATTTCTGGGGGTCTTCCACCCTTCCCTTGGCCAGCTCGGAGACGTGGATGAGTCCCTCTATGTCTGCCTGGAGCTTCAAAAACACGCCGAAGCTCGTTATGCTGACGACATTACCCTCGACTATCGTTCCCGGCTTGTACTTCTCGGCAAACTCCGTTTTCCACGGATCTTCGGTAAGCTGTTTTATCCCCAGCGAGAAGCGCTCCGCCGTGGGATCCACGTTCAGGACGACGGCCTCCACCTCCTGGCCCCTCTTGTAATACTCGGCCGGGTGCTTGATTTTCTTGTGCCACGAGATATCGGAGATATGAACCAGGCCGTCCACGCCCTCGTCGGTGCCCACAAAAACGCCGAACTCCGTGACGTTCTTCACGGTTCCTTTTATCACCGTTCCCGGGCTGTATTTCTCTTTTATTATCTCCCAGGGATTCGGCTCGACCTGCTTGAGTCCCAGAGATATTCGCTTGTTTTCGGCGTCCACATTGAGGACCACCGTCTCCACCTCGTCGCTGAGTGACACCACCTGGGTCGGGCTCTTGATGTTCTTCGTCCAGGACATCTCGGATATATGAACCAGCCCCTCTATTCCCTCCTCCAGCTCGATAAACGCCCCGTAATCGGTCAGGCTTACCACCTTTCCCTTAACCCTGTTCCCCGGGACGTATTTATTGGTCGCCTTATCCCACGGATTCGGGGTGATCTGCTTCATCCCGAGGGAGACCCGCTCCTTCTCTTTGTCAAACTTTAGGACCTTCACCTCGATTTTTTCTCCGATGGAGAGCTGTTCGGTTGGGTGGTTTACCCTGCCCCAGGATATATCAGTGATGTGCAGGAGCCCGTCTATGCCTCCCAGGTCGATAAACGCCCCGTAGTCGGTGATGTTCTTGACGACTCCCTCGAGAATCATACCCTCCTCCAGAATTTTCAGGGTCTCCTTCTTCTGCTCCTCGCGCTCCTGCTCCAAGAGCGCCCTTCTGGAGAGGACTATGTTTCCCCTTCTGCGGTTGAACTTTACTATCTTGAAGCGGTGCGTCTGGCCAAGGAGGGAATCGAGGTTTCTCACCGGATGGAGATCTATCTGGGAGCCGGGGAGGAACGCCTTAACGCCGATATCCACCACCAATCCCCCTTTGATCTTTCCGACGATCTTGCCCTCGACAATCTCGTCATCCTCACACGCCTTTCTAATCTCGTCCCACAGGATGAACTGATCCGCCTTCTCCTTGGAGAGAACGATCATGCCGTTTTCGTTTTCGCCCCTCTCTATGTAGACGTCCACCTCGTCACCCACCTGAACGTCCACGTTCCCCTTACCGCCCTCGGCAAATTCCTCGATGGGGATCTGTCCCTCGGACTTGTACCCTACGTCGACCAGGACAAAGTCCTTTGTCACCTGGATTACCTTCCCCTTGACTATCTCGTCCTCCTTGAGTCTCTGCAGGCTCTCTTCGTAGAGCTTCTCGATGTCCACGTCTTTACCTTCCTTCTTCTCCTCTTTGATTGCAGACGCCGCAATCTCATTCAGATTCTCTTCGGGCAATTTGCCTTCCTCCTCCTTATTCATCATTCAGTTTTTACCCCCTAATTTTCTATATAAACCACGCTCAGGTGGTTATATGCAAAATCAAAACTTAAAACTAAACCATATTTTTCAAATAGTCAAGTTAAAAAGACATTATCGATACTAAAAATGGAATAAAAGCTTACAATTTCACTATTCCGCGTCAAGAATCGTCTTTTCCAAGCCTTTTTAGAATTGTACCCACCACCTCGGATATATCCAGATTTGAGGTATCGATGATCTGGGCGTCTGAGGCGGGCTTCAGGGGAGAGAGCTCCCTCCTGGAGTCTCTCTCATCCCGATCCCTTATCGCCTCTATCACCTCGTCGAGGTTAGATTCCTCCCCTTTTCCCAGCCGCTCTCTGTGTCTCCTCTCCCCTCTGATCTCGGGAGAGGCCGTTATATAAAACTTTGCGTCCGCATTGGGTAAAACCACGGTCCCGATGTCCCTCCCCTCCATGACCACGCCGCCCCTGGCGGCCATCTTCCGCTGGAGGGCTATCATTGCCCTCCTCACCGGCTCCCTGGAGGAGACCATAGAGGAGAGGCCGTCCGCCGTGGGCGTCCTGATCTCGCTGGACAGATCCCTGCCGTCCACTATTATATTCCCGTCGACAAACTCGATGTTGATCTTATCACATAGCCTTTCGAGACCCTCGTCGTCGTCCGGCTCGATCCCGAGCTCGTGAGACATCACCGCCACAGCCCTGTACATCGCCCCGGTGTCGATATATCGGTAGCCGAGCCTTGCTGCAACCTCCTTGCTTACACTGCTCTTCCCGGAGCCGGCTGGCCCGTCCATCGTTATTATAAGCCGATTTTCACCCGTCATATCGTCATTAGACCGCCGCTTCAGTTATAATGTTAGATCGAAACCTCGCGCAACATTTCAAAGAATCCGGGAAAGGAGACACTCACGCAGCCCGCATCGGAGATATTAACTCCCGCCTCCGACGAAATTCCGGCTACCGCCGCCGCCATCGCCGCCCGATGGTCTCCGTACGACCTTGCCTCGCCCCCCCTTACCCTCCCCTTTGGCCTTACCACGAGGCCGTCCGGCAGCTCCTCCACAGAAACGCCCAGCGATGTCAGGTTTTCGGCCGTTGTCTTTATCCTGTCCGACTCCTTGACCCTGAGCTCCTTAGCCCCTGTGATTACCGTCTCCCCTTCGGCGTAGGCTGCTGCCACGGCGAGGACCGGAACCTCGTCTATCATCCCGGGGATGGAGTCGCCCCCGATCTCTATCCCCGTGAGTCCCGATGATTTCACGCGGACGTCCCCGGCCGGCTCGCCGGAGACTTCCCGCTCGTTCAATATTGTAATATCGGCCCCCATTTTTATCAGGGTTTCGATAAACCCCTTCCGCCCCGGATTCATCCCCACCCCCTTGATCGTAAGATCGGACTTTTCGGTTACCAGCGCCCCGACGATGAAAAAGGCCGCCGAAGAAATATCCCCGACGACGTCGATGTCCCGGCCCTTAAACGTTCCGCAGCGCCTAACGGTTATGTAACCTTCCTCTTCATCGACCGGGATATTGAAGTAGCGCATCATCCTCTCGGTATGATCCCTCGAGTTTCCGGGATCTGACACCCGGGTCAACCCCTCCGCCCCCATCCCGGCCAGGAGGAGCGCCGATTTCACCTGAGCGGAGCTGACCGGCATATCGTATTTTATGCCGGTAAGCCCTCCGCCCCTTACGGCGATGGGGGCAAAAGAGGCGTCCTCCCTCCCCATCATCTTGGCCCCCATCTCCCTCAATGGCACCGTCACTCTCCCCATCGGCCTCTTAACGAGGGAGGCGTCCCCGGAGAGGACGGAAAAGAAATCCTGGGCGGCAAGAAGGCCGATCATGAGCCTCATCGTGGTGCCGGAGTTCCCGCAATCGAGAACCGACTCCGGCTCCCTGAATCCCCCCTCCCCCACGCCCGTAATCAGAAGCGATCTCGAATGAGAGGAAATATCCGCCCCCAAACCCCTCATGATCTCGACCGTCCTCAGCGTGTCTTCCGAAAAGAGGAAGTTACCCACCTCCGATCTCCCCGACGCCATCGAGGCGAAGATGGCCGCCCTGTGGGAAACCGACTTGTCCCCGGGCACCTCCATCTCGCCCACGAGTCCCCTGACCGGCTTTACCTGCACATCACCTTTCATCAAAAGACCGCCTCACAAAAATGTTGACCGCTGTAATACTAATCAACCCCTAAATAACCCCGGCCGGCCTCAACCCCCGCAGAATAACCCAATCCCCACCTAATAACCAAACCTACACCGAATAACCCAACCCCCAACAAATAATCCCGCCCCCAATCAAACAATCCGGCCCCCCAATCGAACACCTACATAACCCTACCGACCGCCTCGGCGACCCTTTTCGCCTTTTCCATCAGCTCCTGGAACCTGTCCGGCTTCAGGGATTGGTTCCCGTCGCTCACGGCCTTCTCCGGATTCGTGTGCACCTCAACGAGTAGCCCGTCCGCCCCGGCCGCAATTCCCGCAAGCCCGATCGGCGTCACCAGCTCCCATCGGCCGGTGGCGTGGCTTGGGTCGACGACCACGGGGAGATGTGTAAGCATCTTCAGGACGGGGACGGCGTTGATATCGAGGGTGTTTCTCGTCTCCGTTTCGAAGGTCCTGATCCCCCTCTCACACAAGATAATATCGGTATTTCCCTCGGAGGCGATGTACTCGGCGCTCATGAGGAGCTCCATGATCGTGGCCGAAAGCCCCCTCTTCAGGATGACCGGCTTCTTCATCTTGCCGATTTCCTTTAGGAGATCGAAGTTCTGCATGTTCCTCGCTCCTACCTGAATGGCGTCAGCATATTTATTGACGAGGTCGGAGTATCTGATATTCATAAGCTCCGTCACCACCGGAAGGCCGACCTCTTCCCTCACCTCGGCGAGGTATTTGAGCCCCTCTTCCCCGAGACCCTGAAACGAATAGGGGGACGTCCTGGGTTTGTACGCTCCGCCCCTGAGCACCGTCGATCCCGACCCCTTGGTTTTCCTTGCTATATCCCTTAACATATCGAGGCCTTCCACCGCGCACGGCCCCGCTATTACCTGTATCTTCGCCCCCCCGATCGGGACATCCCCTATCATGACTACAGAATCCTCCTTCTTGAAATCCCGACTCACCACCTTATACGGCTTAAGGATCGGGACGGCCCTTTCGACCCCCGGAAGCGATTCTATAGGGAGCGCCTGGAGGATTCGCTCCTCCCCTATCGCGCCCACAATCGTCCTCTCTTTACCCTTGGATATGTGCGGCGTCAGGCCCGCCTCCTCGATCCTCTCCAGCAGGTGCTCAAGTTCCTCTTCCGTATAGCCCGGTTTTAAAATCAAAATCATCTTTACAGCCCCCTCTCCAAAATCTTCTTTAAAGCCGCCACAAAACGCTCATTCTCCTCCGGGATCCCCAGTGTGATCCTTATGTAATTAGCAAGGCCGTAGCCGGCCATAGGCCTGACTATTACCCCCTCTTTCAGCATCGCATTATAGACCGCCGGCGACGGCTGTCCCACGTCCACGAGGACGAAATTCGCCTGAGACGGAATATAATTGAGTCCAAGTTTCTTAAATTCACCGTAGAGATACTCCATCCCGGAGCGGGTCAGGTCGAGGGTCTTCTTCACAAAATCATGATCGCTGAGCGCCGCCAAAGCCCCGGCCTGGGCAAAGGAGTTCACGTTGAAGGGAGACCTGATCCTGTTGAGCATCGAGATTGTCTCCGGCACGGCAACGCCGTACCCTATTCTCGCCCCGGAGATGCCGTAGAGCTTCGAGAAGGTCCTGGTCGAGATTATCGGAACGTCCCCCTCCATGTATTCGGAGAATATTGGGCTTTCGCCGCTGGTATCGAACTCCTTGTACGCCTCGTCGAGGACAACCACCAAACTCCTCGGAAGACCCTCCATGAAGCGGGAGAAGTCGTCTTTCTTTATCGTCGTGCCCACCGGATTGTTCGGATTGTCTATAAAGATGAGCCTCGTCCTGTCGGTGATTGCCCCCTTCATGGCGTCAAGGTCGAAGACCCAGTCCTTCAGGGGGACGATCACGCTCTTTCCTCCAACCCCCTGCGTGACAAGCCTGTAGACGATGAAGCTCGGGTCCCCCATGATAACCTCGTCCCCTTCCCTGACCAGGACCCTTATCAGAATCTCGATGATCTCGTTGGAGCCGTTACCTATAATATAATTCTCCGGCTTCAGCCCCTGGAGCTCGCTCAGCTTCTCCTTTAGATAGAAGCAGCTCCCGTCCGGGTATCGGTGGACGTTGGCCACCGCTTTTTTCATCGCTTCGACCGCCATGGGCGACGGGCCCAGGGGATTCTCGTTTGATGCAAGCTTTATGGAGCCGGTGATTCCCAGTTCCCTCTCCAGCTCCTCGATCGGTTTTCCGGGCGGGTAAGGCGTTAAACTCTGGATGTGCTCCGGGACTATTTTTTTAATCATGTTGTGCTCCTTTTCTCGTCTCTCGGGTATGAACCCATCAGCTTTACGAATGTCGTGTATTTGTTGATCTCCTTAAGCGCCCTCTTCACCTTTTTATCCTCGGCGTGTCCCTCCATGTCCAGGAAAAAGACGTAGTCCCATATCTCCCTTCTGGAGGGCCGGGATTCTATCTTCGTCAGGTTGATATTCACCTTGGCGAAAGACCCCAGCACCTTATTGAGGATGCCCGGCTTGTCCTTGACCGAAAAGAGGATCGAGGTCTTGTCGTTTCCGGTGGCCTTAGGTGATTTTTCGGAGATTACCAGAAACCTCGTATAGTTGTCCGACTTGTCGCCGATGTCCCTCTCCACTGCGATCAGCTCGTATATCTTTCCCGCCTCCTCGCTACCTATGGCGGCAACTCCCTTGTCTTTCGAGGCGATAAGAGCCGCCTCCGACGTGCTGTTCGTCTCGACAAGCTCGACCTTCGGGAGATTGTGTGAGAGCCACCTTCTGGTCTGGGCGAGGCCGTGGGGGTGAGATAGCACCTTCTTTATATCCTCGATCTTTCCGGTCTTCGACATCAGGTCGAACGTGATCCTCAAGAATATCTCTCCAGAGATCTTGAGGCCCGACTCTATAAACTGGTCGAGGGTGTGGCTGACTATCCCCTCTGTGGAGTTTTCCACCGGCACGACGCCGAAATCCGCCTCCTTTCTGAAAACCGCATCGAAGACATCGTCTGTACTCACACAGGCGTAGAACTCCCCGTAGCTTCCGAACTTCCTCAGGGCCGCGGAGTAGGTAAAGCTCGCCACCGGCCCCAGATACGCTATCCGGGGCGGCCTCTGGAGCGATCTGGAAAAGCCGATTATCTCCCGGTAGACCGAGTTAATGAACTTTTCGGGCAGCTCGTCGGAAGAAAAGGTCAGGAGCCTCTTTAGGACCTCCTCCTCCCTCGCGGGATCGAAGATGTCCATCTTGGCGTCCTTCTTGACAAACCCCAGCCGCTTTGCCAGATCCACACGTTTTTTCAGGAGCGACAGTATCTCGTCATCCATCAGGTCTATCTGATCCCTGAGTTCCTTTAAGCTTCGATTCTCCTTCAATCCCTTTTATCCCCCCTGGATCATTTTGATATTAGAATAGTTTAATGTTTTATCAGAAAAGGATAAATAAATCAACATATTTTTTAGCAAACAGATCGATGTCGGTATGACCGCCTCCGTCGATATGAAGAAATCCTTCTCGTCAAAAAACCCCGTTAAAAACCTTATTTGGCAAAAAAAATCCCCTCCAAATAGAGGGGCTTTTTTCAATTAAATAAATGACGCCGGCTCCCGCCGACCGTCTATTATGTATAATCTTATATTGATCCTAAATAATTTGTCCGGGCCTGCCTCTTCGGGAACTCGCCATTCGGGAGACGGAGTACAACGAGACAGCCTTTCACATACAGGGCCGGGTCTACCTCTTCTCCTTTACCACCGTCACCTTGTAGTAACCGGTTATCTCGTAGGCCTTTTCCATCGCCTCCTCGCCCGCCCCCATCCAGATATCCACCCTGTTGCCCTTGATGGCCGAGCCCCTGTCGTGCACGGTGTAAATATCGGGCATGTCGTACTTGGCGAGGTCCCTTATGATTAGCTTCGTGCCGTAACCCATGCTTGGCGGTCCCGCCGCCATCCCCAGGTAGACGGGTGTGGAATCGGCGCCGGCCACTCCCCTCCCGTTCAACCTGATGTCTCCATTATAACTGCCGGTGGCGTATCTCTCCTGGTCCGGAAGCGGGGAGTAGTAGCCGGTCACACGAATGAGCCTTACGTAAGAATGCCCCGATTCCAAAAGCTCCTGGATCCTGTTTTCCCGCAGACTTTCGCTAAGGACCGAGTCGAACTCCTCCGCGGCCAGAATGGTAGACAGGACCTCGTCGTCCCAGTTCTTGTTGTCCATCGTAACGTAACTGTGGGACGGCTTTTTAAGGTCTTCCACCGTCTTCCAGCTGCCGACATGAACGGCCAGGACAACAACGGCCGCAACCGAAACGATATTCCTGATCAGCAGGTCCGAATAGGCCTCATCCCAGAAGAGCTCATCCTTGATATTTCTCAGGTATGCGAAGAGCGATCTCTTCAGCCTGAAAATAGACTCCTTTATGACATATGAGTAGTAACCCTTTCTTATGAGGAGTATTTCGTTTGTGAGGGTCTCTTCCAACCAATTGACAAAGAGGTGTTTGGCCGCAAATATCTTGTTGGATATCGATTCGTTGCGTCGAATGAGCACATCCTTGAGAAAGAGGGCCGCCACCTCTCGGTCTTTCCTGCCACCGGTCCTAAGCTCTTCAGCCAGGAGGTTAAGAATGTCCTTTCGTTCCATTAAAAACTCTTTTGTGAATAAAAAACAAGACCCTTTTGGTTAAATTCTCATATAATTTCACTAAATTGTCAAGAAATTAAGTAAATTTATAGCAAACTTATGCGTTTTTTCTCCACAACCATGAATATTTTGTGGGGTCTTAAAAGGAAACATCTATATGTTGTGATCGCCCCTTTTCCCATTATACGACGAATTTTGGTCAAAAATCAATCATTTTAAAAAAATCGACCAAATCTTCCATAAAACTCGCTCCACCCTTGACATATATGACCAACTCTGATACTTTTTTTAAACCAATCTATATGCGAATTCATATACGAATTATGTATTTAATCTAACGGCTGCAAACGGCAATAATAACATCTAACATCATTATGTAGGATTTACGGAGGTTAATTATGACCCAAAAAGCGGGCGACCAGGAGCTTATAGTCTACAAAAGTAGGATAAAAGTGCCCTACACCTGGTCAGTTGGAGAGGTGGGAAGCCGGTTTCTCACCGAGATAAAGGAGAACCAGAAGATATGGGGCACCAGGTGTCCCGTCTGTGACGCGGTTTTCGTTCCGCCGAAAAAGACCTGCACCTACTGCTTCGTCCCAATCCACGAGTGGACTGAGGTCAAAGACGAGGGAGTACTGCAGACCTACACCATCGCCAGATACAAGACAGACCTTATACCGCAGGATTCGCCCCAAATAATCGGGATCATTCTCCTCGACGGCGCGGACACAGGGCTGGTTCACCTTATAGGCGAGGCGCCCCCGGAAAAGATCAAGGTCGGCATGAGGGTAAAGGCCGTTTTCAACAAAGACCGAAAAGGGCACATACTCGACATTAAACACTTCAAACCGATTTAGCGAGGGGAAAAATGAAAGAAATTGAAAACATCGCCGTTGTCGGTGTCGGCCAGACGAAGATCGAGAGGAATAAGCTCGGCGATACCTTCGCAGATATGGTATACGAGGCTACCAAAAAGGCGCTTGACGACGCCGGCATGACCATGGACGATATCGATAACGTAATAACCACATCCAACGATTTCTGGGACGGCCGGACGATCTCGACGATGGCGGTAAACGACGCCTGCGGCGGCGGGCTCGCCAAGAACATGTCCGCCGTGGAGGGAGACGGCACCTTCTCCGCATTCTACGGGATGGCCAGAATCCTGTCGGGCGTATACGACACCACGCTCGTCGTCTCTCACGTAAAGGGATCGGAGTCGGAAAATGTCTTAATCACCAACGCGATTTTCGACCCGTTATACATGAGACCCATCGGCCTCGACTCCATCAACAGCTCGGCCCTGCAGATGCGTCGTTACATGACGAAATACGGTATAACCGAGGAGCAGTGTGCAAAGGTCTCCGTAAAAAACCATAAAAACGCCCTTAAAAATCCTTACGCCCAGATCGCCATGGACATCAGCGTGGACGACGTCCTTAATTCAAGGGTAATCTCGGACCCGTTAAAGCTCTACGACTGTTCGCCGGTATCGGATGCGGCGGCGGCGGTCATTCTTGCGGGGGGCGACAAGGCCAAAAAAGCCAAAAAGCCAGTATGGGTAAAGGGGGTATCTTACACCGCCGACGCATATTTTCTGGGAGACAGGGACCTGGCCGATGCCAGCGCCCTTGACAAGGCGGCCCTGGAGGCCTACGAAATGGCGGGGATCGAAGACCCCCTTAACGAGATTGACGTGGCCGAGGTGTACGACGCCTTCTCATACATGGAGCTCATGTGGTACGAGGGACTCGGCTTCTGCCCGCCGGGCGGCGGAGGAAAGCTGATCGACAAAGGGATAACCGAGATGGACGGGGACCTGCCGGTCAATCCGTCCGGGGGACTCCTCTCCGGCCACCCTGTGACGCCGGGGGGAATGATAAGGCTTATAGAGGCGGTCCTGCAGGTCAGGGGAGACGCCGGCGAGCACCAGGTCGACGGAGTCAAGACGGCCCTCGCCCACGGAATAAACGGCGCCTGCGGCCAATCACATTGTGTCTGGATAGTAGGGAGGTAAACGACATGGGTAAGAAAAGAACTGCAATAGTTGCCACGGGCCAGACCAATCACCGCTCGAGCCGTCTGGACGTGAACGGAATAGAACTGATTAACGAGGCGGTCGATCGCTGTCTTGAGGACGGCGAGCTTACCATCGACGACATCGACGCCGTGGTTATAGGAAACATGGACCACTTCGAGGGGATCAACTACGTGGACATGTGGAGCATCGACGGGACCGGCGGATTCATGAAGCCGGTGTTCAAGCTCACCACAGGAGGAACCACCGGCTCCACAGTGGGCCAGGCCGGTTACTACCTCACCGCCTCCGGGATGTTCGACAAGGTACTGGCGATCGGCTGGGAAAAAAACTCCGAGTCGGACACGACCGCCGCCATCACCACGGCCTTCGATCCGATCTGGGACAGATTGGTCTTCGCCGGGGCCATCGGGGGACTTGCCGTCGAGGCCATGCTGTACCTCCATACATACGGCGCCACCCAGGAGGACGCGGCGAGGGTTGCCGTAAGGGACAGAAAGCACGCCTGCAACAATCCCTACGCCCAACTCAGAAAGGAAATCACCGTCGAGGACGTGATGAACTCCCCGATGCTGTCTGATCCAATCAAGCTTCTGGACGTATGCCCAAGGACCGACGGGGCATGCGCCGTGGTCTACGCCACGGAGGAATACGCCGAGAAGATATGCCCGAAGCCGGCGTGGTTTCATGCAGGGGCGGTAAAACACCCCTACAACCTCCTGGGCGACACAGACCTGGTCGGGCTTCGCTCGATGGAGCTTGCGGCGAAGGAGGTGTACCAGAAGGCGGGAATCAAGGAGCCGTTGAAAGAGATCGACGTCATGGAGCTATACCTCCCCTACTCTTACGCCGGACTCTCCTGGATAGAGGCGATGGACCTCTGCAAGCCCGGAGGGGCGCCTAAACTTATCGCAGACGGCAAAACGGACATGGACGGCGAGCTTCCGATAAATCCGTCGGGAGGGGTTATCGCCACAAACTGCATCGGCGCGACCGCCCTCCTCAGGATGGCGGAGGCCGCAATTCAGATAATGGGCAAGGGCGGAGCGAGACAGGTCCCGGACGTGAAGACGGCCGTCGCCACGGGATTCGGAGGGTGTTTCTGGAGCGATATGACAGTTTTAAGAAGTACAAAACCGTAAATAGAGAGGAGGTCTTTTATGAGCAGCCAAGGAGTCGACCTCTTGACGATGCACTCCGGCGAAGGGGAACAGCCCTTCAACTACGCGGTAGGTGAATATGGAAGCAGATTCCTGACCGAGATCCGCGACAATAAAAAATTCATGGGCGTGAGGTGCCCTAAATGTAAAAAGGTCTACATCCCGCCGAGAAAGCTCTGCGGGCCCTGCTTCACCGAGATGGACGAGTGGGTGGAGGTGGCAAGCGAGGGAGTCCTCTACAGCTTCACGATCCTGCGCTTCGCCTTTCTCGATCCGGAGACCGGAGAGAAAAAGCCGGTTCCATACGGATATGCCTTCATCAAGCTCGACGGCGCGGACACCTGCTTCCAGCACTTCGTGGAGATAAAGGACGAGTCGAAGGTGAAGGTCGGGGCAAGGGTCAAGGCGATCTTCAAGGAGAAGAGAGAGGGAAAGATCGTCGACATCGAGCACTTTGTGGTGGTGGATTAGGGAAGATAGTTTGTTAGAATCCCCATGTCACTGAAAGTCTTGATATGTGATGAGTTAACAAATTACGAGTCATCGCCTTTCTTTTGAGATGGATAACGAGAAAGGGGGGTCGGTTCAAGGCCCCCTTTTTCGTTAAACGAGAAATACTTCCCCCAAAGATTTTTATGGAAGTGGAAAAATAACTAAAAGTGAGAGAAAGACGCCGTGGATACTCTGGCCGTTCGTCGCCCTCTGGAGGCTGTTGGCCGCGATTACCAAGCTCACCGGGAGGCTCGTCGCCGTGATCCTCGGCCTGGTCTTTATGATCGTCGGCGTTATCCTGTCCGCAACGATGGTCGGCGCCATAATCGGCATCCCCCTCCTGATTTTCGGGGTGCTGTTGATCATAAGGGGATTTTTTTAGGATTTTCAGTCCGCCCCGGTCACTAAAGGTGTCGACATAAGACGAGTCAATTATCGACGAATCTATATATTTCCCGCCAAGATGTATATTATAAAAGGAAGCCTCTTTTAGGCCCCCTTTTTATGTAAAACCTCCGCAAAATTTTTTACGAGGTTTTTTAAAGGATGTGCAACTCCCACGACAGCGTGAAGCCTCTCTCAACTTCAGCATGTTTATTGTATTTTCAGGGATAAAACGAATAAGCTCGTGGGAGTTGCATCTTTTCACCCGTTCTATTTACAATTCTTTATATCCTCGGATTGAAATTTGCCTATACAATCGGGGCAGAAGGCGTGAGTGAACTCCATCCCGAAATGTTGACCGAAATACTCCTCTATTCGCTTCCAATCGCCATTATCGTCCCTTATCTTTTTACAGTGAGAACAGATTGGCAGTAATCCCACAAGCTCTCCAACCTTGGAAAAAATCCCCATCAATTCTCTAATGAATATATCCTGTTCTTCTTCCACCCGTTTGCGATCGGTTATATCAACAACCATGGAACGAAACTCGGACGGCTTTCCGTTTTCATTTAAAATCGCATTCAACGAAATGTTCACCCAAATATGCGTTTTGTCGGATCTTTGCATCATAAGTTCCACATCACCAAAACCACCACCTCTTAAGATTTCGTTAAAGACCTTTACGGCCTTTGCCTTTCCCTCTATTGTATCCGCATAAAAATCGAATATCGACCGACCCATCATTTCATCCCTGGCATATCCGGTCAACTCTTCGGCTCGTCTGTTGCAAACACGTATGATGGAATCGGCCCCGAACGAGAAGTACGCATTCGGCGCATTTTCAAATAGATCAAAGAATTTGTCTTCGTTCATCGATTGTCCCAGTTTTTGTAACCCGACCACTTTCTCATTTTCCCGGTGTTTACAGAAATGTAAATATAATTATTATTTTTGTGTGATTTTAATGTGATTTTTTTATGATTTTTCTGTGATTTTTTTAAAGGGTAAAAATGAGAATACTACATTGCCATACTATATATAGGAAAAATACTGAGAGGTTATAATTGACTCCGGGATAGCGTTTGGGGTAAACGCAAGGTTCGAGGAAAAGATTAAAGCGATATTTAAAGATAAGCGCGAGGCGAAGCGCCGCCGCCCGTATTGTATATTGTATATTACAACCATCCCGTATATCGCCGTGACGGCTGTATATGAAGAGGTCGAGAGGACGGCCTTATCTGAGCCTAAGGCTTTGATGCGGGCCTGCTCGTAACCAAGTGGTAAATCAATATGGGGAGCATGACGACGCCGGGGGTAAGGGTAAAGGCGGATACCGCCGTGAGGGTTATGAAGGTCTCCCTGTCTCCTCCGCCACCGTAGGTGACGACGGCACCGATTAGGCAGAAGCCGCCGATCAGGAGAAGCGCCGCCACTATACCGACCAGCGTCCTCCTTGTGGCGTAGGTCGGCTGCGACGATCCTCCGATTCTTTTATTAGGATTGAAAACGAGCTCTTCAGGCACCGATTCGGTATCACCAACCTCCGAACCGTCTACTCGTTCAAGGGAATCGGAAACGACTCTAAATGTCTCAATGAACTGCCGGGCGATATCGGAGCCGAGCCCCCCCAAATCGAGTTGGCCGATGCTCCAGAAGAGGCCCCGCCGGTCCATGCTCAAAACACCGCCGTTCTCGTCCTGAAAATCGAGCAGCGCCCCCATCGCCTCTGCGCTCAGCCCCGAAGCCTTAAACGCCTCGTAGTCGGACTTCGGCACATAGAACGCCCGGGCGAACCTCTCCCCAACGCCCAAGTCCGACCTCACCTCCTGCCCCGTGGGATAGAGCCTGAACATCTTCTTTCGTCCCCCGCCCCCCTCAAAGGGCGAGAAGAACTCGGTCCTTGATGCCGTGTATCTGCCGGTAGGTGTGAAATAGAGCCTGATAGTAAGGGGCACCCTATCTATCCCGCCCGAGAGGGTTCTCCGGGCCGGGAACCTTACCGGCACCTCCTCGATCTCCCCCGACTCCATGAGGGAGTAATACTCCCCCTCCACGGCCGCCCCCGTCTCGTACTTGGGCTGCTTGGAGACCATGTAGATTATCGATGTGATCGTATAGAGTACGACGCCGACAAAGACCGAAATAACGCCGACGGCTATGACAAGCCCGGCGACTATCTTTTGGAGGGCCTCTGCCCTCGTCATCAAAAACGCCCCCAGGATCGAGACGGCAAATCCCGAAACGACGGCGACCGTAGAGAAAACTGCCGTGCGATTTCTCATAGACAAACCTTTATCATATATCCCTGCTCATAATAAAGAGCTCGCCGTCCCGCCTGAAGTACCCCCTCTTCTCGTAGAATCTCCACGCCTTGTTGTCGTTGTATATCATGAGGTGGAGCCTCTGGGCGCCGAGCTTTTTGAATTGACTTTCCAGCTCCTTCAACAGCAAAGTCCCTAGCCCCCTCCCCTGCATCTCCTTTTCGATCACGAAGTGGTAAACATACCCCCTCCTCCCGTCGAAGCCCCCGAGGGCCGTCCCTGCGATCTCACCGTTGATCTCGACGACGAGCGAAGTGTGGGGATTAAGATCGAGGAATTTTCCGATCTCCTCCCTCTCGTCCGCGCTCGACAGGCCGATTCCGGAAAACCCCTTCCAGAGGGCGATGACATGGTCGTAGTCATCGATTGACATCTCCCTGATCTCTGCTTTCAAGTCGTCCCTTTTCCTCACGGTTTTCCTTGAGCCCCGTCTTAATGGGTGAGAAGAAGCGATCCCGCCATTAAAATCGATCGACCCGCCCCGCCTTCCCCCAACCCTCATACGCTGTTTCTTTTTGCTACCCTCTCTTGTGCGATCTCCCTCTCCTTCTTCAAATAGTATTCCTGAACGGAGTTGTAGAGCGCCACGTGGGGCTGGGCGTCGGGTCGCTTTCGTTTGACCAGGTCCATGGCGTTTCTCAGGCTGAAGCCGCACTCGTGGAGATAGCAGAGGACTATGGTGGAAGAACGGCTGACTCCCATCAGACAGTGGACGAGGACCTTGCCGTGCCTGATGCGCGTGTGGATGAAGTCCACCGCGTCCCCGATGTGGGAGAGGTCCATCGCCTGTCCGTCGTCTATATTAACTTTATAGTAGTCAAAATAGTCGAGATCGGGCTCGAGGTGCGCCTCCTGGGCGACGTTCAGTATCGCGGTAATGCCGCTGTCTTTCAGTATTTGTTCGTTCTTGGCGTCTGAAAGGTCGCCTATGGCGAGCCTGTCGAGTATGAAATCCAACTTCTCTTTCCTCCTTTTTCAATCGGTCAATTCCAGCATCTTCACTAGATCATCCGGGTCTATCGGGATAACGTCAAATATCTTCCTTTCGATAATCAAGGTCAGCTCCATTGTCTTGTCGATCCTGTCGAATATCTCGTCGGAGTTCTTCCCGTAGCGGCGCCGTATGTCCGAAAAGCGATGGGAGAGCGTCACCACATCGTCGTGGGTAACTCTCTTGTCGGCGTAGTTGATTACCTCCGCCTCCGAGATCCGGCCGTTCTTGTCGTAACTGCGCAGACGGATGTGCTGCTCGACCAGATCGGCAACCTCGGGAAATCCGATCTCCCTCACCATCTTCCCCCCCAACATGCCGTGATGCTCCCCCGTCTCCATCGCCTTTACCTTCGCGATGTCGTGAAGGAGCGCCCCGGCGCTGATGAGATCATTGTCAAGCCTCGAATCTTCCTTGTCGAGCGCGGCGTTTACCTCTTCCGCGATGAAGAGGGCCACCCGCTCCACCGTAAGGCTGTGGCTGATGATGTGCTCCGGGACGTCATGCTCCCGAAGTATTTTAAGGCACTCGTCCCTCTTCGGTATCACTTGGGCCTCTTTAAAAAATCTTCCAATTATAAGCCATATTTTGACTCAAGTCCAGAATTAGACTTGAAATAAATTTAAAATTGCTATATATTTCTTTACTCAAGGAGTGTACAAAATATGAACAATGCGGCAATCGCCCTGGAGGACGGCACAATCTTCTACGGGAAGTCCTTCGGCGCCGACGGCATAAGGGACGGGGAGGTGGTCTTCAACACGTCGATGACCGGCTACCAGGAGATATTGACCGATCCCTCCTACAAGGGGCAGATCGTTACCATGACCTACCCGCAGATCGGAAACTACGGGACGAACTCCTTCGACAACGAATCGAAGAAGCCCCACGTGAGCGGATTTATCGTAAAGGACATCTCGCCGATAGTGAGCAACTTCCGTAGCGAGGAGAGCCTTGGCGCCTTTTTAAAGAGGCACAACATCATCGGCATACGAAATATCGACACGAGGGCATTGACCAGACACATCAGGACGGCGGGCGCCATGAAGTCGGTCATCTCCACCGTCGACCTCTCCCCCAAGATCATGGTTCAGAAGGCGAAGGACTCCCCCGGACTCATCGGGAGGGACCTCGTAAGCGAGGTGACCACCGAGGATACCTACGATTTCAAGAGGGAGCCCATAGATCTATCCACAGTTACGGGGGAAAGGCCGAAGGCGGAGAAGGACACGGGGCTTCTCGTGGTGGCCTACGACTACGGGATGAAGGACAACATCCTCTTTAACCTGACCTCCCTCGGGATAAGAGTGAAGGTAGTCAAGGCGTCCGCCCCGGCGGATATGGTTATGGAGTTCAAACCCGACGGGATATTTCTCTCCAACGGCCCGGGCGACCCGGAGGGCGTTCCATACGCCATAAACGAGATCAAGAAGCTGATCGAAAAGAAGGGTGCAAAGATTCCGATCTTCGGGATATGTCTGGGGCACCAGCTCCTCGCCCTGGCGCTGGGTGGAAAGACATACAAGCTGAAATTCGGACACAGAGGCGCAAACCAGCCGGTCAAGAACCTCGCAACGTCAAAGGTGGAGATAACCTCCCAGAACCACGGCTTTGCGGTCGAGGCCGAGTCCCTGCCTAAGGAGGCGGAGGTGACCCACATAAACCTCAACGACAACACGGTGGAGGGGCTGAGACACAGGGAGCTTCCCCTCTTTTCGGTGCAGTACCACCCGGAGGCTTCGCCCGGCCCCCACGATTCCAGGTACCTCTTTAGTAACTTTCTTGAAATGATGACGGAACACAGCCGATAATATGCCCAAAAGAACCGATATAAAGAAAATCCTGATCATCGGCTCCGGGCCTATCATCATAGGTCAGGCCTGCGAGTTCGACTACTCCGGCACCCAGGCCGTAAAGGCGTTGAAGGAGGAGGGATACGAGGTCGTCCTCGTCAACTCCAACCCGGCGACGATCATGACCGACCCGGAGTTCGCCCACGCAACCTACATCGAGCCGATAACGCCTGTGGTCGTCGAGAAGATAATCAAAGTGGAGCGCCCGGACTGTCTCCTTCCCACCCTCGGCGGACAGACGGGGCTCAACATCGCCGTCGACCTCCACCGCATGGGCGTCCTCGATAAATACAGCGTGGAGCTAATCGGCGCAAAGTTCGATGCGATAGAAAAGGCCGAAGACAGGGAGCTCTTCAAGGCGGCGATGAAGAGGATAGGCCTGAACCTGCCGGAGAGCGGCTATGCAAGAACCCTGGACGAGGCGAAGGAGGTACTCACAAAGGTCGGCTTTCCGAACATCATCCGCCCCTCCTACACCCTGGGCGGCACTGGGGGAAACATCGTCTACAACCTCGAGGAGTTCGAGGGCTTCGTCAGGTGGGGGATAGACCAAAGCCCCATTGGGCAAGTGCTGATAGAGGAGTCGGTTCTGGGGTGGAAGGAGTTCGAGCTTGAGGTCATGAGGGACACGGCCGACAACGTGGTCATCATCTGCTCCATAGAGAACTTCGATCCTATGGGTATCCACACCGGCGACTCGATAACCGTCGCCCCGGCCCAGACCCTGACCGACAAAGAGTACCAGATAATGAGGAACGCCTCGATAGCGATAATCAGGGAGATCGGGGTGGACACCGGCGGGAGCAACATCCAGTTCGCCGTAAACCCCGTAGACGGAAGGCTCGTGGTCATCGAGATGAACCCTAGGGTGTCGAGAAGCTCGGCCTTGGCCAGCAAGGCCACCGGCTTTCCGATCGCCAAGATAGCGGCGAAGCTCGCCGTGGGGCTTACGCTGGACGAGATCAGAAACGACATCACCAAGGAGACGCCCGCCTCCTTTGAACCGACGATAGACTACGTCGTCACTAAGATCCCCAGATTCACCTTCGAGAAGTTCCCCCAGTCGGAGCCGTACCTCACAACCCAGATGAAGTCGGTGGGAGAGGTAATGGCCATCGGGAGGACGTTCAGGGAATCGATTCAGAAGGCCCTGAACTCCCTCGAGACCGGCTACACCGGATTCAACGACCCCCTGACCGAGGAGGAGAGGAAGCTTACGAAAAAAGAGCGGAAGGACCTGATCCTGAGGAAGCTGGGCAATCCTAGCTCGGACAGGGTGCTCCTGATCGCCGAGGCCTTCCGCCAAAACATCTCCGTGGAAAAGGTTCACGAGGTCACGAAGATCGACCCCTGGTTTTTGACCAACATCTCCCAGATAGTCGAGATGGAGGACGAGCTTTTAGACCTCTCCGACCACATCGACGAGCTTGACCGGGAAAATTTTAAAAACATCCTGCTGGAGGCAAAGGAGTACGGTTTCTCCGACCTCAGGCTGTCGGAGCTTACAGGTATCGACCAGATTGAGATCAGGCGTATCAGGATGGATCACGGGGTCGCCTCCGTATTCAAAAGGGTGGACACCTGCGCCGCCGAGTTCGAGGCGTATACTCCCTACCTCTACTCCACCTACGAGACGGAGTGCGAGGCAAAGCCGACCGATAAGAAGAAGATAATGATCCTGGGGGGCGGGCCGAACCGCATAGGCCAGGGAATCGAGTTCGACTACTGCTGCGTCCACGGCTCCTTCGCTCTGGCTGAGGCCGGCTTCGAGACGATCATGGTAAACTGCAACCCGGAGACCGTCAGCACCGACTACGACACGTCCGACAGGCTCTACTTCGAGCCGCTGACCTTCGAGAACGTCCTGAACATCGTGGACACCGAGAGGCCGGACGGCGTGATCGTCCAGTTCGGCGGCCAGACGCCCCTCAAGCTCGCCGTGCCCCTCGAGAGGGCGGGAGTTCCCATCATCGGCACGTCGCCCGACTCCATCGACAGGGCCGAGGATAGGGAGAGATTCCAGGAACTTTTGAACAAACTGAAGCTGAAACAGCCGGACAACGGGATAGCCCGCTCCGTGGGGGAATCGATAGAAATCGCGAATAAGATCGGCTATCCGGTCTTGGTCAGACCCTCCTACGTCCTGGGGGGAAGGGCGATGGAGATAGTTCAGGACGAGGAAGACCTGAGAAACTACATGAGGCTTGCCGTCATGGCGAGCCCCGAGCACCCGGTATTGATCGACAAGTTTCTCTCCGACGCCCTGGAGCTCGACGTGGACGCCGTCTCGGACGGGGAGGAGGTCTTCATAGGCGGCGTCATGGAGCATATCGAGGAGGCGGGGGTACACTCCGGCGACAGCGGGATGAGCCTCCCCACGTACTCCGTCAAGGAAAACGTGGTCAAGGAGATAAAGAAGCAGACCAAAAAGCTCGCCCTGGAGCTTCAGGTCGTGGGGCTTATGAACGTCCAGTTCGCCGTTAAGAACGGGGAGATATATATCATCGAGGTGAACCCGAGGGCGAGCCGCACCGTCCCCTTCGTCAGCAAGGCGATAGGGATTCCGATGGCAAAGATCGCCGCGAGGGTCATGGCGGGCGAGAAGCTTAACACCTTCAACCTGCCGAAGGAGGTTATCCCGAAGCATATGTCGGTGAAGGAGTCGGTCTTTCCGTTCGCGAAATTCCCCGGGGTCGACACCCTTCTTGGCCCGGAGATGAAATCGACCGGCGAGGTCATGGGGATCGACACAAACTTCGCCCGGGCGTTCTATAAGGCACAGCTCGCTTGCGGCCTTGAGCTTCCACTCAAGGGAAACGTCTTTATCAGCGTAAAGGACAGCGACAAGGACAATGTGCTGGATGTTGCGAAAAAATTCTCCGACCTCGGCTTCGGCATCATCGCCACCACCGGCACACACAGGTTTTTGGTGGAAAACAAGATTAAGACCGAATTCGTATATAAATTGAAGGAAAAGATGCGTCCCGACGTCGTTGATAAAATAAAAAGCAATGAGATCCAGATGGTGATAAACACGACGACCGGGAAACAATCCATCAAAGACTCGAGCTACATCAGGAGGAACTCGCTCCTTGCCAACATCCCGGTCTTCACGACGATCCCTGGGGCGAGGGCCGCCGTTGAGGGCATTGAGAAGATCATCAAGGGGGATATCGAGGTAAAGTCGATTCAGGAGTATCATAAGGGATTGAAAAGGGTCTAAAGCGCTTCGATGCTTCGGGATGTCTTTCTCGGATGAGCCGCCGTTTATTAATCGGCTTTTTCAGGCCGTAAAATCACGGATCAAGGGAAGAAGCGGAAAGTCCATGATTTTTTCAATCGAGGAGGATTGAGGTGAAAATTGAAAAGTGGATAACGTCCGAGATACCGTTTCTGGTTCTCCTGACGTTTCTCCTTATGGGGATTATCGTCGAGGTTAAACTGAACCGCCTTGACCTGCTGACCGCAAATCTCCCCCTGATCTCGCTGATGATAATCTACCTCGCTTTCAGAAAGTGGGACATTTAGAATCACAGGTCTTTGGCTTAATAGAGGGCGCAACAGTAAATTTCGGAATATCTGTTTGGAGGGCGATATGGAAATACACTGTCCAAAATGCGACTTTAGGGGAAACATCAACGAGGAGAAAATCCCGGAGAGTGGCAAATATCTAAACTGCCCAAAATGCAAACACAGATTCTTGATCAAGAGACCGAAGCCGGGCATGGAAACTGTGACGGCGACCGTCGTATCGGCGCTTCCCCCGATAAGCAGCCAGGTCGTCAAGGATCCGGTAAAGATTGAGGTCCTCGACTCGGCGCTCGGCAGGGGGTGCAAGATCGAGATTCTGCAGTACGAAAAGATCGAGGGCTCGAAGGACATCGAAACGGCCGAGGCCCTCTATTACGCCAACAAGAGCGGCATCAAGCTCAAGCAGGTCAAGATTACGTTAGACAACGGCGAGGCGGTCGTCGAGGCGGGAGCCCTGCAGTATATGAAGGGCGACGTCGAAATGGAGTCCAAGCTGGAGGGGAGAAAGGCCCTCAAATCCAAATTTCTGGCCAAGGAGACCGCCTACAAGCCGAGGTACTCGGGCACGGGGGAGATATTCCTGGAGCCCTCCTTCGGCCACTACGTCATCTACAGGCTCAAAAACGAGTCCCTTGTAGTAAACAAGGGGATGTTCTACTGCTGCGAGGGAGCGGTCGACGTGGACGTGGTGAGGCTCAAAAACATCTCTGCTGTCCTCTTCGGCGGAGAGGGGCTGTTTCAGACGAAGCTCACCGGCACCGGAATCGCGGCACTGGAAAGCCCGGTGCCCCTAAGCGAGATCAAGAGGATAGACCTCATGGACCAAAAGCTCTCGATTGACGGCAATTTCGCATTGATGTGGACCGACAGCGTCGACTTTACCGTTCAGAGATCTACAAAGAGCCTGATTGGAAGCATAGCAGGCGGCGAAGGGCTTCTTCAGACCTTTAGGGGGACCGGGAGGGTGTGGATCGCGCCGACGGAATCGATATACAGGTGGATGAAAACTCAATCGGCCATATCTCAGGTTGCCCCCAGAAAGAGGGGACTAAATATAGAATTCTAAACTCGCAGTGACTTGTCTTAAAAAGATAAAAAGCCGCTTTATCCCACTTTAGTATTGACACGAGGTCTTTTTTTCAATAGTATTTTTATATTAGAAAAAATTGGGGGATCGTCTAGCGGCAGGACTGTGGACTCTGGATCCATCAACCAAGGTTCGAATCCTTGTCCCCCAGCCAGTAAGGTCAGGGGGTTGCGATATTTTCGTAACCCCCTTTTTATCAGGTGTGGGATAGATTACAGGATAATTATTGTCCTCAAGCCAGTAATACAGGGGATTGCGGGACTTGATATTTCAGCAATCCCTTTTTGTTTGTAATTCCCAAGTTTATTGGGAGCCCCTATTCCGTCATTCCCAACTTGACCGGAAATCTATCCTGTCATTCCCAACTTGATTGGGAATCCAGATTGATATCAATCCCTACATACGCAGGGACAGGCTGGATTCCCGCTTTCACGGGAATTACATATAATGCTGGATTCCCGCTTCCCAAGGGAATGACAGTATAGTTTTTTAAAGGAGGTTTTTCTTGGCCTTTGTGCGGTGACTATTTCGACACCATCTGAAAGCGATCAGTAGCCCAAAAGCCTATTGCGGAGCTTCTGATATTCATTGCAGGAATCGGCAAACAGGCTGTCGCAGCCGGCCCTCTCGCACGCCTTCTCGTAGTAATCCATCGCCTCGTTTTCATAGCCGAGCTGCACATAGCACCACGCTGTATTGGCGTATGGCTCCGGCAGGCACCTCTCTAACTCTATGGCCGACTTGAAATAATCTATAGCCCTCGAGTACTCCTTTTTGGCCATGTGGTTCTGGCCGTAGGTGAGATACTCCAGGTACTTACTGAAATAGGCGTCGTCCCCGTCGTACTTATGCTCCTGCCCCCACCTTATGGCGGCGGGTTTTGTGCATTTGCACTCCTCGGCGTGAGCGGCGGAAGCAAAGACAAAAAGAACGGCCAAAAACAAAACCGCCTTTTTCATTTTTCAATTCCTCTTAGTTTTCTTTCAACGTTTAGCAGAGAATGCCGATCAGTCAACAGGGGATCTCCTCCGGGGCGTAGATGTCATATTTATTAATTTGACAGAGTTTCTTGTTTTCCAAACTTGGCGTCATAGATTGACTTCCAATTTTCAATACTGAATCCATTCTCTATCAGACTACAGAATATAAAAAATAATGGAAAAAGTAAAGTCGTTAAGATAACGTCTGAAAACCCGTCTGCACCTATAGAGAGACCTATCAGGGAATAATAGAGCAAATGAAAAAGATAGATCGAATATGAGTATTTACCGAGGTTTTCAAAGATTTTTTGAAGGGGCAATTCTTTACTGTAATTAATTATATATAGACAAAAAAGGAAATAGAAAATAATAAGGATATACGATATTATGTAATTGGCAATCATCTGCTCGGACAATCCCCCCGTGTAAAAAAGAAATCTTTGGAATATATATAATATAGGATATAGCAGGAGAAATATGGGGGGTATTTTCAGGTTCTCAAATTTAACTCCGCACATAAACATACCCAAAGAAAAGAGATAAATATGCGAGGCTATAAATCCATAGTCATGTGCGTGCCTTGCCTTAATATGCAAGATATGAAAGTCGAGTATCTGCACAAGGAACAGTAGTATTGTAATTACGAGAAAAAAAATCCATTTCGGAGTTTTCTCCAATAAAAGGAATATCAACGGGGCCAAAATATAGCACTCCATGATAAAGGTAATGTGTAAAAGTCAAGCACCTTCCGTACAGTATGTCCTCTCGGGGCCGCCGATTTAGGCGGCTTCCTTTGGTATCTCGTTTCTTT
>JAFGIX010000018.1 GCA_016929395.1 Candidatus Zymogenus saltonus | reverse complement strand
GGGGCAAATTCGTGGGGTTGGTGGGTTGTGGTCAATTTTTATAAGGTGGAGGAACGGTGTGGAAGGGGTGAAGGTCTAAAGGGATGAGGAGCTGAGGGGATAGGGGATTGGAAGCTGGGGGGATTGGATAACAGATTATATCTAATAGTGATGTGAGACAGTATAATCGGGCAATTGGAAATATTATTGTAATTAAGATTGTGTTGTAAGATATTTCGAGGGACACCAGAATATGCCGCTGATACCTATGGTTGTGGAACAGGACGGGAGGGGGGAAAGGGCCTTCGATATATATTCGAGGCTCCTGAAAGACAGGATCATCTTTCTCGGCTCGACCATCAACGACGATGTTGCAAATATCGTGATCGCCCAGATGCTATTTCTCGAGGCGGATGACCCGGATAAGGACATCTCCATTTATATCAACTCCCCCGGGGGGATAGTAACGGCGGGGCTTGCCATCTACGACACCATGCAGTTTGTAAAGCCGAGCGTATCGACAATCTGCATCGGTCAGGCAGCGTCTATGGGGGCGCTTATTCTCTCCGCCGGCACCAAGGGGAAGAGGCTCGCCCTCCCCCACTCGAGGATTTTAATCCACCAGCCGATAGGGGGATTCCAGGGGCAGGCCTCGGATATCGATATCCAGGCTAGGGAGATATTGAGGATGAAGGAGGAGCTCAACAATATTCTCGTCAAGCACACCGGTCAGGATCCTGAGAAGATAAATATAGACACCGACCGTGACTTTTTTATGAGCGGTCAGCAGGCAAAGGATTACGGCATAGTCGACGATGTCATTTCCATGCGCAAATAGGTGCGGGGGATTGGGAGGTTGGGAGGAAATTTATATGGGGTATGGGATAATTGTGAATTGAGGGGGGGAGATTTGAGCGGGGTTGAGGGGTTTAGGGCAAAATTTATATGGGGGGAGGGAAGATATGATTGGTTGTGGAGGGCGGGGCAAATTTTGTGTATGGCAAGCGAAGAATGATTAATTGAAGGGGCGGGGCGAAGATTTGTGTGAAGCGAGGGATAGTTGATGGATCGAAGGGGCGGGGCAAAAGGGGGATGTGGGGTAGGGGGGAGGATGAATTGAAGGAACGGGATGAGGGGGGAGCAGGGATTGAATGGGAGGTATTTTTATATTTCCGACTAATAATATTGATAATAGGGCAATCTTGACAATAGAGTGACGGTAGGTTGATCGGGCAGTAGATTGATTGTGATTGATTGATTGATATTCGAGCCGATAAAAAGACAGCGTTGAAAAGTAAAAACAATACTGAAATAATCCGGGAATTTAATCCGAAAGGATAGAAATGAACGAACATAAAGGAAAAGAGAAAAACGGCGGGATGATTTGCTCATTCTGCGGGAAGAGCCAGAGGGACGTCAAAAAGCTGATAGCCGGCCCCACAAGCTTTATCTGCGACGAGTGCGTGGAGCTCTGCAACGACATCATCGCCGAGGAATACGAGAGGGAGGAGCTTACAAAGACGAGCGCGGATATCCCGAAGCCGGCCGAGATCAAGGCCTTCTTGGACGAGTATGTCGTGGGTCAGCAGAGGGCGAAGAAGATCCTCGCCGTTGCCGTTCACAACCACTATAAGAGGATAGGGACGGATACCAAGGGGAGCGACGTTGAGCTTCAGAAAAGCAATATTCTGCTTCTCGGCCCCACGGGATCGGGCAAAACGCTTCTCGCCCAGACCCTGGCGAAGTTCCTGAACGTCCCCTTTACCATCGCCGATGCTACAAGTCTGACGGAGGCGGGATACGTCGGGGAGGACGTCGAAAATATCATCTTGAACCTCCTCCAGACCGCGGACTATGACATCGAAAAGGCTTCAAAGGGGATCATCTACATCGATGAGGTGGACAAGATCTCTAAAAAGAATGACAATCCCTCCATTACGAGGGACGTCTCAGGGGAGGGGGTGCAGCAGGCCCTGCTGAAGATCATCGAGGGTACCATTGCAAACGTGCCGCCGAAGGGCGGAAGGAAGCATCCCCAGCAGGAGTTCCTCCCAGTGGATACGACAAACATCCTCTTTATATGCGGCGGGGCCTTTACGGGATTGGATAAGATCGTGGAGAGGAGGATGCACTCCAAATCCCTCGGTTTTTCGGCCGAAATAAGGACAAAGAAGGAGAGGAACATAGGAGAGCTTCTGGCAAACGTCCAACCGGAAGATCTTATAAAATACGGGCTCATACCGGAGTTTGCCGGAAGGCTTCCGGCTATAGCCACCCTTACGGAGCTTTCCGAGGAGTCGTTGATCAAGATATTGCAGGAGCCGAAAAACGCCCTGGTCAAACAGTACCAGAAGCTCTTCGAGCTTGAAAAGGTAAAGCTCAAGTTCACCGATGAATCCCTTGTGGCCATATCAAGGCTTGCTATGGAGAGGGGATCGGGGGCGAGGGGCCTGCGCTCGATTATGGAAAACATCATGGTGGACATCATGTACGAGATACCCTCTCAGAAAAATATCAAGGAGTGCATTATCAATGAGGAAGTCGTTTTGAATAAGGAAAATCCGATAATACTCTACGAAAAATCGGCATGATATTTGTTGGTTGATCTATCCTATTCAATCGGGGTCATTAGAACCGTTTGAATTTTCAAAAAAAAGGAGATTAGAATAGATGTTTTTCAAAAACGATAAAGATGACGAGACCTTTGAGATGGGTGATAATATACTTCCTCTTCTGCCGCTCAGGGACATCATCATCTTTCCGCACATGGTGGTGCCGCTGTTTGTGGGAAGGAAGAAGTCCATCAACGCCCTGGAGACGGCAATGGCGTCCGACAAAAGCATAATCCTGTCGGCACAGCTGAATGCAAAGATGGACGACCCGACCCCCGACCAGATATATAGGATTGGAACCGTCGGATCGATCATACAGCTCTTAAGGCTCCCGGACGGAACGGTGAAGGTCCTCGTCGAGGGGAAACAGCGGGCAAAGGTCAAGAGCTATATCCCGAATGAAGACTTCTTCTTGGTCGATGTTGAATATATAAAAGAGAACGACTTCGTAACGCCCGAGATCGAGGCCTTGATTCGGTCCATAAACAGCACGTTCGAGACGTACGCCAAGCTGAACAAGAAGATACCACCCGAGATGATAATGAGCGTCGCCTCCATCACGGAGCCCTCGAGGCTGGCGGACACCATCGTTACGCACCTCAACCTGAAGCTCGAGGAGAAGCAGCAGGTCCTCGAGATCGAGGACCCGTCCAAGAGACTCGAAAAGGTGTACTCCTATATGCAGAGCGAGATAGAGATACTGCAGATAGAGAGGCGCATCAAAAACCGGGTCAAGAAGCAGATGGAGAGAACCCAGAAGGAGTACTATCTCAACGAGCAGATGAGGGCCATCCAGAAGGAGCTGGGGGAAAAGGATGAGTTCAAGGCGGAAGTCAAGGAGATCGAAGACAAGATAAAGAAGAAAAAACTCTCGTCGGAGGCGTTGGAACGGGCCGATAAGGAGGTCAAGAAGCTCAAGATGATGTCTCCCATGAGCGCCGAGGCAACGGTTATCAGAAACTACCTCGACTGGATACTGGCGCTCCCGTGGAACGAGTACACCGAGGACAAGCTGGACATAGACGAGGCGACAAGGATACTGGACGAAGACCATTACGGGCTGAAAAAGCCGAAGGAGCGCATCCTCGAGTACCTCGCGGTGAAGCAGCTTAAGAACGACATGAAGGGGCCGATACTCTGCCTGGTTGGGCCTCCGGGGGTCGGAAAGACCTCCCTCGGCAGGTCTATTGCCCGCGCCACCGGCAGAAACTTCGTCAGGCTCTCTCTCGGCGGCGTTCGCGACGAGGCGGAGATCAGGGGACACAGGCGCACGTACATCGGGGCGCTTCCCGGAAAGATCATCCAGTACCTGAAAAAATCGAAGTCGTCAAACCCGGTCTACCTCATGGACGAGGTCGACAAGATGAGCACCGATTTTCGCGGTGACCCCTCTGCGGCGCTCTTAGAAGTCCTCGACCCGGAGCAGAACTTCACCTTCAACGACCACTACCTCGATCTCGACTACGACCTCTCGAAGGTGATGTTCATCACGACGGCAAACGTCCTGCACAACATACCGAAGCCTCTGCAGGACAGGATGGAGATCATACAGATAGACAGCTACACCGAGATAGAGAAGCTTCACATAGCCCAGCAGTTTCTGGTCAAGAAGCAGCGAAACGAGAACGGCCTGGAAGAGAAGAACGTTACGTTTACCGATAAGTCCATGCTCGAGGTCATCAGGAAATACACGAGGGAGAGCGGGGTCAGGAACCTCGAGAGGGAGATCGGCTCCATATGTCGAAAGGTGGCAAAGGACGTAGTGAGATACGGGAGGGAGTATTCCGTAAAGGTTACTCCCGCGAAGGTAAGAAAATACCTCGGCATCCCCCGCTATCGTTACGGCAAGGTCGAGGAGGAAGACCGCATCGGGATCGCCACGGGAATGGCCTGGACCGAGGTCGGCGGAGAGCTCCTGACAATCGAGGTCACCGTTGTTCCGGGCAAGGGAAAGCTTACCATCACCGGAAAGCTCGGCGAGGTAATGCAGGAGAGCGCCCAGGCCGCCATGAGCTACATCAGGGGTAGGGCGGAGGAGCTGGGACTCGACAGGGGCTTCTACCAGAACGTTGACCTCCACATCCACGTCCCGGAGGGCGCGATCCCGAAGGACGGCCCGTCCGCCGGAATCACCATCGCCACGGCCATCGCTTCGGCCTTAGCAAAGTTAAAGGTGAGAAGGGACATAGCCATGACTGGCGAGATCACCCTTCGAGGAAGAGTCCTCCCCATCGGCGGCCTCAAGGAGAAGCTCTTGGCCGCAAACAGGGGCGGCATAAAGGAGGTCATAATCCCGCGGGAGAACGAAAAGGATCTCGAAGATATACCCGACAAGATCAAAAAGTCGTTGAAGATCACACTGGCGGACCACATGGACAGCGTCATCAGTAAGGCCCTGGCCATAGCTAACCACGAGGAGTTCTTCAGAAAAAACAAGGAGGAGAAGGAAAGGGAGTTTCTGAAGGAAAAGGAGCAGCGGCAGTCGGATCCGCAGTGGCAGTCCGCCCACTAACGGAATTTGTCTACCAAACGGAGTTATCAAAAAAAGGGGAGTTAAGTCAATAAATGATTTTTTAAGCCAGCGGCGCTGTAAATACAGGCGGGATTGATTGGCGGTATAGGGGATGGTATGCGGATGTTGGATGTTAGTTGGCTGGTAGAATTGGGGTAAAGTGGTGACGGAAGATATATTAGAAGCCGTTTGTGAGGACTTGCAAGGCGTCGTGGGACGGGATTAAAAAAACCTTTTTATGGAAAATTAAAGACGGGGGGGCGACCCCCCGTTTGATTTAATGGTCAGCTCGAATGGGACTAAATCAAAAAGGACACAAAGGAGTATCGTATTGGACAACCCACTGTTTTGAAAACTTTTTGTCTTGACAAATCACGGGGGAAGTGAAAAAATAAAACTTTGGTCGATGATAACAGTTTTGGGCGGATAGCTCAGTTGGGAGAGCACCGGCCTTACAAGCCGGGGGTCGCAGGTTCAAGCCCTGCTCCGCCTACCAATAATCTCGAGGGGGTCGCGAGTTTTCGCGGCCCCTTTTTTCAGGGTATATAAATGAGTTGTAAGAAATCCCTATATATTTTGAAATGAAGTTTTGACACCCCGCCGTCAACCTTCTCGACGGTTTTCATCAATCTAAAATTTTCTTGTAAAATCCACACGCATCTCTTTGCAGCGGATCGAGACTTTAAATTTTTTTATGAATAATAATAGCGATCTGCTCAATGTGAAGTTCCCAAATCGTTAGATCTATTGTGGGTTAGGGACTTGACAGAGTTGAGGCGCTGAAAGTATAATATTCATCAGGTCAAATAACTTCCCATTGCAAGGCCTCCCGAAACTCAAAATATCAGCTGTTATCTTCGGGGAAAAGATGTGATGTTTCTGTCGCAGAGGACGCCGTGTCCCTCGGGAGGTGCAATCTTGACAATTCGGAGACTGAAAACAAAGATTTGAAGAGTGCCGAAACATGAGCAAAAAGGAAAGAAAGATGAACATGCTGGTTCCCACAATAATAATGGGAGTTGCCGCCCTGATCCTCCTCGTAATTGCGTATACAAAAGGGCGCCATATGGAGGGGCTGGGGGACGGAATAGCGATGTTTCTGGAGATTGTACCCCTTTTGATCTTCGCATTTATCATGGCCGGGATGATCCGAGTGCTGCTCCCCCAGGAGATGGTCGCCAACTGGGTGGGGGCGGAGTCCGGATTTCGGGGGATACTGATCGGAACGTTGGCGGGGGCGGTAACGCCGGGAGGGCCGTATGTCAGCATGCCCATCGCCGCCGGTCTCCTCCGGGCGGGGGCGGGAATGGGAACCATGGTTGCGTTTCTCACCGCATGGTCTATATGGGCGGTCGCCAGGCTCCCCCTCGAGGTAGGCATAATGGGCTGGAAGTTCACAGGCGTCCGTATCGCCTGCTCATTCTTCTTTCCGCCGATAGCCGGATTTCTGGCCCAAGTATTCTTTTCGGGCGTCAAGCCGTAGGATTTTGGAAAAAACATGCTCAACCGGCTGAATGAAAAAGTCGCGAGAACCTTCATCAGGGATTTTAACTACACGGACAACAAAAAGGTCTGTACAAGATACGGCCTCGTCCCAGGCTGGTTTTCCATCGTCGTGATTGTGCTGCTGTTCGTTGTGAATATAGCCCTCGTCCTGATGGCGCATTTAATATCTATAATTGCCACGGCCTTTCACCTCCTCTCCCCCCTCGCAAACTCGGTCATCCTTGTGGCGACCTTTTACGTGACCGCCCGCCCCGCCACCGAGAAGAATCCGTTCGGCTGCGGCCGAATGGAGCATATAATATGGCGCCCCTTATCATGACGGTCTTCCTATTCGTGTCGGCGATCTATATCGGCGAGACGTCGGTTCATCAGCCCGTGGGGCCGCACGGGGCCCGCTACTGGAGCGCGCTCCCCTGGATACTCTTGGGGACAATAATAATAAAGCTCTGGCTTGCCCAGTTTGTCCGTTTCCTTGCCGATACGGTAAGGTCGGAGACCATCTATGCAAACGCAACCCGCCATATAATCGAGGCTGTGATGACGTTTTTCGTGATCTGCGGCCTGATCATCGGTCATTCTTATCATTTCCCGGCGATAGACGGCTACATAGGGATCGTGGTCTCGGCCTGGCTGCTGTACCTCGGCCACACCCATGCGAGACACTCCATAATACCGATCTTGGGCAGGGCGCCGAGCCACGAGATATTGCAGAGAATTCCGCTCCACGCGGGGATTCCGGATAAATACGGCCCCGCCAGGATGCACGAGATAGCGGAGGCCTGCGAGGATAGGCTGAGAAAGACTTTAGTGGGTGAGAGCGTGTGCAACACCGATCCCCTTATCGAAAAGACCGCCGTAACGGATGCCATCGAAAAGAAATTCGTAGGGATCGCCGCCGACTTCCCGAACCTCAAGAGCTACCATCGATTTCGCGTGATCGGCGAGTCCCCAAAAAGGAAAATAATCGCGGCGGACATAAACCTCGACGACAATGTCCCTGGGTCCGACTACGCGGATATAGCCAAGGAGCTGGAGAGGGAGGTGGTCAGGAAGATACCTAACATAGCCTACCGTGTTTTTTCTATTACTCCCAAGTTCGCATACTAATATTAGATTTTTTTGTTTTGAGCATCCCCCACATTCCCGCCTACTGGGCTGGATTTTTGTATCCCGTTTTAACGGTGTGGACTTCGCCCCAATATTAAATTAATCGTAATTGCCGGCTTCAGCAACCTTTCCATCTTCCAACGTTCGGACATTGAACCTCATCAATTCCAATAAATATTCTCGTATTGACACATTATCTGTAATAGTGTTTAATCTCCATGAAGACTATTTTTTAGTTTATTTATGGAGATACCGCCATGTATAGAGACGCAATACTAAAGGAGCTTTACAGGGAGGAGGACGTAATTCTCATCGAAATGGCAAGGGATTTCACCGATGACGTGATCATGCCCGCAAGGCAGAAGATAGATGAAGACAAGGATCACGTGATTGTCCACGAGATTCTCGAAGGGCTTGCGAACCTCGGCTTTATGAGGGCGATCTGGCCCGAGGAGATCGGCGGGAGCGGCATGAGCTCCGCCCTTACCTTCACAGCGGCCTTAGAGGAGATCGCCCGGGGCGACGCGGGCATCGCCGTGAGCCTTGGCGTTACCCTCGGCTGGCTCTTCCTGCCCGCCACTCTGGAGAGAAACGAGGCTATAATAAATGATTTCGGAAAGAGATGCTGCGAAGACGAGCTTGTTCTCGGCTGCTTCAGCATGACGGAGGCGGGCGGCCCCAGGGGGGGCGGCGGGTGTGACATCGAAAATGTGAGCTTTCGCGGAAAAAAGATAGGAACCAGAGCGGCCCTTGACGGCGATTACTGGGTCTTAAGCGGCGAGAAGATGTGGGCGTCGAACTCCGGAATCGCCGGTTTATACCTTGTTACGGCGAATACCGATCCGTCCCTCGGGGATGAGGGGATAGCCCTGATCTACGTCCCCGCCGATGCCGAGGGCCTCTCGTTCGGGAAGTTTGAGAACAAGGCGGGCCTCCAGGCGGACAGGAACTGTCCCATGTTTCTGGACGGCGTAGTGGTGCCGAAGGAGTACCGCCTCGCCGGGCCGGGGAGGGACGCCGAGTGCCTTCATCAAAACCTGACCATAGGAAGGATCGGGAGCGCCGCCATGAGCATCGGATGCGCCCAGGGGGCGTTCGAGGCGGTCCTCGAATTCACGAAGGACAGGGTCGTGGGCCTTTCAGGAAAGCCGATCAGGCAGCACTCCATCGCCGCTTCAATGATAGCGGACATGGCAATAGGGATAGAGACCGCCAGAAACGCCTATGTGGCCGCCGCCTACAAGTACGACCACCCCGAGGAGTACGGCCCCAGCCATTCAACAGCCCAGCTGAGCCGGGCGTCGTTAGCAAAGGTTTACGCGGCGGAGGTCGCCATAAGCGTAACAAACAAGGCGATGGAGCTCATGGGTTCCTACGGCTACGTCAGGGAGTACAATGTCGAGAAATACTGGAGGGACTGCAAAATAATACAGCTGTGGGAGGGGGGAGCCCAGCTGGGTAGGTTCGATGTCTGCCGGGGCTATTACGATCTCGACCTCTAACGAGGGGAGACCCAAGACCGCAAAGACTTCCGTACTTTATAAAAAACGGATTTTAGGGAAATAGATAATCGAGGAGGATATTTTGTCTTACTTTAAAGATGCCGGGGAGTGCGAGGAGATACTCGGGGGATTCTTCAAGACCGTGTTTGAAAAATACAGCAAGGGCGACGCACTGGCGGTGGAGATAATCGATGCCTTAAAGGAAAGGGGGCTCGTGATCAAGTTTGTCTGGAGCGAGCCGGACGTGACCGTTACCTTAAGCTCCAGGGAAGACAAGTTCGGGGTGTTCATAAACGACGACTCCATCGAGCCGGTCGCCACCTTCACCCTGACCGCCGATAACGCCCATAAATTCTGGCACGGGAAGATCAAGCTCGTAAAGGCGCTCGCCACAAAACAGATAGTCGCCAAGGGGCCGATCCCGAAGATATTGAAGCTGCTCCCGATAATCGAGCCGTTGTACGACGAGTACCCAAAGTACCTGGAGGGTATCGGAAGGGGAGACCTGGTGCTGTAACTGTTTTGAAGAAGCATTTGATCGGCTCCTTGTGACATGTCAATCCCCTGAAGGCCCTTTGCATATCTTTTTCTCTCGACAAAGGGAAGGTTTTACCAAGATACTCCCATAATGTTGATTTACGTTTTTTTGACACCCTACTCCACATCGATCCGCTCACCCTCTCTTCAGAATATCCCTTGCCACAACGATAAATTCCTACTATAATCAACGAAATCGGTCTGCATCCGCTTCAAAAGGTCTTCAGCTTGGATTAAAAGTCCGAGAAATATCGATTATAGGCGATTAAAGGGTAAATGGACATCTTCGAGCACAAGGCGGAAAAAGAGATACGAAGGTCGGCCCCGCTGGCGGACAGGATTAGGCCGAGGTGCCTCGGCGAGTTCGTGGGCCAGGAGGAGATCCTTGGGGAAGGAAAGCTTTTGAGGAGATCGATCGAGGCCGACGAGCTTACCTCGATGATCTTCTGGGGGCCGCCCGGGACCGGAAAGACCACCGTCGCCCGAATCATCGCCGAAAAGACAAGGGCGAGGTTCGTATCCTTTTCCGCGGTGACCTCCGGGATAAAGGACGTAAAGGAGGTGGTAGCCGGGGCTAAGGAGGACAGGAAGTACTCGGGGTTGAGGACGGTCCTCTTCGTCGACGAGATCCACCGCTTCAACAAGGCCCAGCAGGACGTATTTTTACCTTACGTCGAGGACGGGACGATCATCTTGATCGGCGCCACCACCGAAAATCCCTCCTTCGAGGTAAACTCGGCCCTTCTCTCCCGCTGCCGTGTCTATGTCTTTTCCTCCCTTAAGCCTGAGGAGATGAAACTAATCATCGAGGCGGCGATCGGGGACGCCGAGAGGGGCCTGGGGGATTTGCCGATTGTAATCGACGACGAGGCGGTCGATCACCTCGCCTCCCAGTCGCACGGGGACGCAAGGATCGCCCTCTCAGGATTAGAGATCGCCGTCAAAAACACCCCGCCGGGAGAAGACGGCAGGATCGCGGTATCTCTCTTGACCGTGGAGGAGGCGATGCAGAAGCGGGCGCTGATGTACGACAAGGGGGGCGAGGAGCACTACAATATCATTTCGGCCCTTCACAAGTCGGTCAGGGACTCCGACCCGGACGCCGCCCTCTACTGGCTTATGAGGATGCTGGAGGGGGGGGAGGAGCCGCTGTACATCGCGAGGAGGCTCATTAGGATGGCGGTCGAAGACATCGGGATCGCCGATCCGAGGGCCTTATCGGTGGCTGTCGCCGCTAAGGAGACCTATCACTTCCTCGGGACGCCGGAGGGAGAGCTTGCCCTGGCGGAGGCGGTGATATACCTTGCCACGGCCCCAAAGAGCAACGCCGTCTACAGCGCCTTCATCCGTGCCAAAGAGGACGTGAAAAAATACGGCGCCCTGCCGGTGCCGTTGGTCATAAGAAACGCCCCCACCCGCCTGATGAAGGATATTGGCTATGGCAAGGGGTACAAGTACGCCCACGACTTCGAGGACGCCCGGGTCGACCAGAAGCGCCTCCCGGACGAGCTTGCCGAGAGAGTTTATTATCGCCCAACGGACAGGGGCTACGAGGGGAGGGTCAAGGAGTGGCTGGACGAGTTCAGGAAGAAGGTCGAGGCGGCAAGGGGGAAGGGGGAATCGAAGGAGAAAAAATAGTCGGTTTAAAGACCGATTATGGATTGATAATTTTAGGAACAAAAATGATTGAAAAATTTAGAAAATAGGAGAAGACTATGAAAACCAAAAAGTACGCCGTAACAGGTATCGCGCTTTTTTTGGCGATGACGCTTGTCAACCTTGCGTTCGCCGGGCCCCTCACCACCGATGACAAGGAGCAGGTCAAGTGGCTGCTCGGCTCCTTCGCGTCTTATGTAAACAACGGAAACGTTCCCGAGGTAGTGAAGCTCTTTTCAAAGAACATGGATCCCGCAAGAAAGCAGGCAATCACCGATGAGCTTTACAAAAAGACCGGGTTGAGGCTCGAATATTTCGCCGACCTGTCCGACTCCTCGATAGAGGAGGTCACCCCGGGCGTCCTCTACAAGGTGACCGGAAGATTCAAGGCGGAGGGCCCAAACTGGAACGTCTCGGGGTTGAAGGCCACCTTCACGGTCGAAAGGGCCGACGACGGATATTTCTACATCAACGACACCGACATCTTCGACAAGATGGGCCTCAAGGGCGTCGGGAAGATATTGGGCTGGATTGGGGGAATATTTTTGGTCATATTTATCCTCTTTGTCGCAGTGGTCATCCTGATCGTCGTCCTTATCGTCAGGAGTCAAAGGAAGAAAAAGCTGGTGGGCACGGGCGGCGGGCCGTCAACGGTGTAACGGAACGGCTCGATGAGTCCGCTTCGCCCCCTTTCATCATGGGCGGGTAGCTCTGTCTGTTTATAAGGCACGGAGGTGTGCAAATGAGATTAATAAAGTCAGTCCTCTCGGCGATATTTATCCTCTTTCTTGTATTTATCATCTCGGCCCTCGTTGCGGGGACGGCGGCCGTCGTTAAAATGAAATCCCCCCCGGAGCCGAGGCCGCTAATGCGTGTGATTATCTTCACCGAAATTGGAAACAAGATATTCGAGGTGGAGGGGAGGGACACCGGCGGCATGGACGTCGAGGGCCTCTTTACGCCGGGGCTAATTGGAAAGCTGAAGGGCGCCGGGTACGAGGTCTCCATGGCGGTGGACGACTTCGACAATCCGAAGTTCGTCTCGACAATAAAAAGGTTGAACTCGGCCGGGGTAAAGGTCTGGGTCTGGCCCCTCCACCCGATGGAGGACGGCTACTGGCTCGCCGCCGACAACGCCGACAAATTTCCCGCCCTCTACGGGAGATTCAAGAAATGGGTTGACGAGAACAACCTTGTGATTCAGGGCGTCATGCTCGACATGGAGCCGACGTACGCGGACGTCCAGAGGCTGAAGGAGGTGGTGAGGGAAGGGGGAATGACGGGCGCCGTAAAATATCTTTTGGGCAGAAGGGACGCGAAACTCAACGACGGGGCGAAAGCAATCTACGCCGACACGATAGTAAAAATTCGGGAGGACGGCTTCGAGGTCTCCACCTTCGATTACGCATACATCATCGACGACCGCCTCGACGGCGACAGTTCCATCGCCCAGATGTTTCACATCGTCTCGGTCGACGCCGACTTCTCCGTCTCGATGCTCTACCGCAGCTTCTTCAAGGACTCCGGCTTGGGCACCGGCGGGGCAAACGTCCTCTCCTACGCTTTGGCCCTAAAATCTGATGGGGGCAACTCCGCCGGCATCGGGAGCTACATGAAGGACTATCTCGACGTGGAGGACCTCAAGGAGGACATCAGGATCTCCGCGAGGTGCTCGCCGGTGGTTCACATCTACAACCTCGAAGCGCTCGTCGGTCGGGGGTGGCTTGACGAGATCGAAAAGGTCAATATCGAGGAGCCTATCGACATATCGATTGCAAGCGCGCTGACGATCTTCGGCTACAGGACGTTCTTTTTCCTCCTGGACCTCTTCACCGGCGCGAGCAGGGCGTATTCGCTGCCGGTTTTATTCGGCTTGCTTATTTTCCTGACTGTCTTCTTCTATCGGAGGAGGAGGGGATGATGTTTGGGGATGTTTTATTGAAATAGCTTTTTTGAAAAGAAGATGTGTGATTATAAAGGAATATTTGGAGAGGATAATAAGTGCCCCCATCCTGATTACGGGCCGGGAAAGGATGGTGAAAAAAACTTCTGCATCTTCCACAACGACAGAGAGGATAAGGATGCAGAGAAATTCTACCAAGAATTCAAAAAGCTCTATAAATCAGGGAAGCACTATTTCCGGGGCTTTATATTCCCGGAAAGTTTCGATTTCAGGAAGTTGAAGGAGGAGACCGGAGATCTCGAGTTTAAAGAGGCTAGCTTCGGGGGAACGAAATTCTCGGGAGTGGCCTACTTCGCAGGGGCGACATTCTCGGAAGAGACCGATTTCTCAAAGTCGACATTCTCGGAAGAAACCAACTTCAGTGTGGCGACCTTCTCGGGAGAGGCCGACTTCGAAGAAGCGACATTCTCAGGAAAGACCGACTTTGGATATGCGGCATTCTCGGAAAGGGTCTCCTTTGGGTGGGCGTCATTCTTGAAAACATGTAAAGTCATTTTTAAAGGAAAAACTTTCGATGACAACTCAGAAGTTTATTTTGGCAATTTAAACATAGAAAAAGAAGCTGATTTGATTTTTTATAGAGTCGATCTTAATCGACTGAGATTTATTAAAACAGATCTCAGAAAAATAAATTTCGTAGATGTTACTTGGACTGGTAAAAAATATGGATCCTCATCTTATTTAGGCAGACTTAAGCTATTCGATGAGAAGTATCAGGGAAAGGGATGGTTCATACAAAGCTTCCAACACTTGTGGTATCATTTTAAATTTTGGCTTTTTATTTTAAAAGAAAAAGTCATAAAACAGAAAAAGGAAAATCAATCAAAAGCTATTTTCAGAAATACATATTTTAAAATTCTAACATGGTTGAAAATATCAATACCGAAAGAAATAGAACAGGAACATTATGAAGTCTACCGTCTTTATAACCAGCTTATAAAAAATTATGAAGATACAAATCGCTATCACGAGGCTGGTGACTTCTTTGTTGGCGCCATGGAGATGCGGAGGTTCGGTAGATTCGAGAAGAGGAGCATCAGGATGCTCCTCGGCCCATATAAATGGATATCCCTCTATGGAGAAAGGCCAATAAGGGCTCTTTGCTGGCTTGTAGGCCTGATACTCCTCTTGGGTCTAATCTACGGCAACCTTATCGGCGTCTTGCCAAAGAACAATACTTTACGGCAGGTATATCAAAAGGGAGGAATTGAAACAATAGTCGACAAATATACAGGTAAAGGCTCTTACGATAATTACGTAAACGGCCTCAACATGAGCCTCAATTACCTGACCTTTGGAAAGGTGGAGACACCTCATGAGCTGAGGTACACAAGGTACGGCTTTCTTCTGCAGGCGGCCGAGGTAGTCTTCGGCGCGGTCTTCCTCTCCCTCTTCATCCTCGCCATGAACCGGAAGTTCCGGCGGATGAAGGATTGAGTGTATGGGTTTTAAGCCCAACATCGTTAAAATAGAAGCAGGTTTTTTTATCAGAGTATGTAATTAATTCACTTTGGAGGCTAAAAAATGGACAAGACCCTTTTGATAACCGGAGGCGTTTTCAACGTCCTCTTTGTGCTTTATCATTTGACGTTCTGGAAGAATCCCAAACTCAACTGGGCGGAGGAGCTGCCCCGCCTGAATGATGTCAACCGCGCCATCCTTCAGGTGACGAATGTGATGATGATATACGTGTTCCTCTTCTTTGCCGCGCTCTCGTTTCTGTTATCGGCACAGCAGTCACGGAGCGCGATAAGTAACGCGGTGATTCTGTTTATCGGCGGATTCTATCTGATAAGGGCGATCCTGCATTTCCCGCTCTTCGGGGTTGCAAAGATCGGCGTGATAATCTTCATAGTCTGTCTTCTGATCTCCGGGTGCTACTTCGCGGTGCTACTTTAATTCTCCGGCGGTCGGATTTTCTGGCTTTTGCGTCGATTTAATAGGATAAAATAGATAAAAGAATCATGATAAATCCCGTTTATGATGAAATCGGGAAGGTCTACTCAAAATACCGAAGGGCGGATCCGAGGTTCGTTGACGCCGTCGTTCGGCTCCTCGATCTGCCGGCGGGAAGCATCGTGGCCGACATAGGCGCCGGCACGGGAAATTACAGCCGGGCGCTCGGCGATTGCGGTCTTTCGGTTGCGGCGGTCGAGCCGTCGCCGGTCATGTGTGATCAGGCGGCACCTCATAAAAATGTCCGGTGGATCATGGGCGCGGCCGAAAACATCCCTATCAATAACAACGCCGTGGACGGCGTCATTGCGATATTCTCCCTGCATCACTTTAACGACCCGGGGCGGGGCATCGAGGAGATGGCGAGAGTCTGCCGGGGGCCGATCCTTCTGTATACCTTCGATCCGCGGGAGATAGAAAGGCCCTGGATAGGGGACTATTTCCCGTCTATCTGGGACGGCTCTTATAATCTTTTTCCGTCCATTGAGGATACATGTAACTCGATAAGGGGGATCACAAACGGCGAGGTCACTGCCCATAGGTTCGATCTCCCCCAAGACTTTTCTGATTTCTGCCTAATGGCGGGATGGCGAAGGCCCCATATCTACCTCGATTCTGAGGTAAGGGCGTGCATGTCCGGATTCGCCCTGGCGGACCAGGAAGAGGTGGAGGACGGGATTTTAACCCTTAGAGGCGATCTGGAGTCCGGACGGTGGGAGGAGAAATACGGGAGGCTCAACTCGATTGACAGTTACGACTGCGGCTACCGCTTTATCCTTTCCAAGTAGAGATTGATTTTTTGCTTCGGCTTGTGAGAGATAAAGAGGGCGTTCATATTTACTGACCATGAGCCGAAGTTCATGGCGGATTGAGTGTTGAAGAATTGTAATGGATTCAATTTTATCTTAGGAGGCAAAAATGCCCGAGCCAGGATGCGCGACGTGCCCGTTCAGGGCGAAGTACGACAAAAACCCGAAGTCGATATTGGGGAGAATCTGGAGGTGGCACATAAACTTCTGCCCCGGCTGGAAGAAGTACATGGAGTCGCTTTCGGATGCCGAGAGGGGAAAAATCGTCAAGCAGTACGGCCTTAAAAAATAGGCTTCGGCGGCGGGATCGGTGTTTTTGGGAGGTTCTTTAAGGCCGCTGTAGTTTTAATCCTATGCAGGGCGGGATGCACCCGGAGTGCCCATTTATGCCCACATAAAAATGGGCCAAGGCATTTGCCCCGGCCCCCTTTGGAAAGCACTGACGGTGTCGAAGGGGATAAAACCTCACTATTTTAATTAAGCGCCTATTAAAAGAGGCCAAGACATTTGCCCTGGCCCCTTGTAATTGCTGGCGGGAGCGACGAGACTCGAACTCGCGACCTCCGGCGTGACAGGCCGGCGTTCTAACCAAACTGAACTACGCCCCCGCAGTCTTCGTGTCATTTGAAAAAGAGCCTAAACCCCAATCACCGGACAAGAAAAATAGACTTTTCCGTGTCCGGCTGTGAGATAGATGACATATCTGAGTATTATTTTAACAAGGGGGGGATGAATTGTCAATATTAAATAAAGGAAATGAGAAATAAATTGATTAATAGTTATTCGGGGCCTTATCGTAGCCTTGTGCTTAAAAATAGCGTTTAAGGGCCGTCGAGTCTTGCTCCCAGGGGCAAGGACAAAAAGAGGGGGTGAAATCTCTTCACCCCCTCAGTATCTTTTATTCGGATGTCGCTATAGACGGGCTGCAATACTTAAAATTGGAGGAACTCGGCGATTCCAGCCTATTTTCTTTCCTTTACCACTATCCTCCCCTCGGTATCGGGCTTGACCGGGCCCATCTTTGCCAGGTAGGCCAACAGGACGTCCACGATGTCAACGGTCGTGTCTGTCTTTTTCGCAGAGATGAAGGGATAGTAGCCGTCCCCGCCGGAAGCGGTCCAGGACGTAACGTAGACCTTGTATGTATTGTCTCCCTTAATCGGAACCCACTGACCGTTTTCCTTTACCTTTGCGGAGACGAGCCTCTCCCCCGGAAAGATGATCCTGCTGAGATTTCTCCCGTCGTACTCGGCGCTGAAGGGCCTGCCCGAAAGGTCGATCTCGATCTTTAGGCCGCTGATCTGGAAGAATCCCCCGTCGGAAACCCTCTCGTCCAGCTCGGCGCCGTCCCCGTCGATAATAACCGCTGAAGCACTCATCTCAAGCACGGTCATCAGCTCCTTTCCCGAAAGCGATACCTCGTAGATCGTATTGGAGAAGGGATGAATCTTGAGGAGCGTGCCGTAGGTCAGGGGGCCCTTCTTGTAGATGCAGTTGCCCCGTATCGTGCCTCCGTTGAGCAAGGCGATCGGGTTTTCGGCGCCCTTTTCGGCAAACCAGTCCGCCCACGCATCGGTGATGAAATCTCCGAGGTTGGTCTCTATTGTCCTGACGTTGTTCGATATGGCGTCGAGGTCTACGAGGGTCTCCCCGACGGGCCTGTTCATTCTTTTATTGAGCTCTTTTTCGTACTTTCCCTGGTATTTGGCGATCTCCTCAATGCTCCCGACCGTCTCGTCCAGAAGGACCGTTTTCCAGCCGGAGGATACGACCCTTCCCCCCGCCACGTCAAAGGAGAGTATACCTATCTCCTTTGCGTTGACTCCGGCCTGCACGACGATGGTCTCCCAGCCCCTGGGGCCCTTGACCTTCTCGTAGAATGTATCGTGGCTGTGTCCCCCCACGATTATGTCGATGCCGGCGACATCCCTGGCGACCTTTTCGTCCATCTCCTTGCCTACGTGGGTCAGGGCGATTACGATCGAGGCGCCGCCTTCTCTCAGGGCCTTAACCATCTCCATCGAGACAGATGTCAGGTCATTGTCGACTATCACGTCCGACCCTACGGAGGAAACTCTGGGGAGGTCTGGGGTCATAAGGCCGAAGAAGCCGATCTTTACCCCTGCGACCTCTTTTATGACAAACGGCTTTACAATGGCCGCAAGCTCCGGGTCTTTAATGGTGATGTTTGAAGAGACGGTGGGGAACTCGGCGACCTTCATCGCTTTTTTACAGGCTTCGCTTCCCAGGTCGAAGTCGTGGTTGCCGAGACATGTAATGTCGTATCCCGCCATGTTCATCGAGGTTATCTCCGGGACGCCGTCAAAGCTCCTGAAGAAGAAGCCCATCAAGTTGTCGCCCCCGGAGACCAGAAGAGTCGCCCCGTTCGTCAGCTCGTTCTCGCGGTTCGCCACGGCGGCGATCCGGTCCATCCCGCCCACAAGGATCGCGACCTTTTCGCCGTCCCTTGTGACCTTGGTCTCATAGGGGAGGATGTTGCTGTGGATGTCCGAGACGGTAACGAGGGATAAATGTTTTGCGGGGGCGGTTGGGACAGGGGTAACTCCGGCACAGGCGGCGATGATCACAGAAAGGGAGAGAAGCAGTGTAATCGACAGGAAAAGTTTTCTTCGATTCATAGAACACCTCAATTTAAAAAAGAAATTTTTTTGCCAAAAAAACGAAGAGACCCTGCTCAAGGCCCGCTCGTTTTATCTCGAACTATTTTACAATATGCTTCTTGAAAAGGGCAAGGATATTGTGAACAATCACTTTTCTTTTTTGAATAAATAGTAATTTGTTTGACTTACTTGAATAAGGGCGGGTATATAACACATTACAGATAGAAGATGTTGTATGATTTAATCCCCTTTTCGGCGTTTTTTTGTCATCTTCACTCGTTTAAGTGGTATACTTTAAAAAAGACCGGACTAAGAGGAGTTTTAAATGTTCGGAGATACGACCTTTCTGGGGACCGTTATGGTTCCCATTCTAATCTGTGTCGCAAGGATAGCCGACGTCACTCTCGGAACGATTCGGATCATCTACGTTTCAAAGGGGATGAAAATCCTTGCTTCCATACTCGGTTTTTTCGAGATTCTCATTTGGCTTTTCGCCATTGGGCAAATTATGGGCAACCTCACGAATCTCGTTAATTACTTCGCCTATGCTGTTGGTTTTTCTGTCGGTGTTTTTGTAGGAATAGCCATTGAGGAAAAGCTTTCTCTCGGCATCTTGATGCTTCGTATCATAACCAGAAAGGACGCCGCCGAGCTCGCCGACTTTTTAAAATCCGCCGGCTTTGGCGTCACCACGGTGGACGCCAATGGTATATACGGACCGGTGAAGGTGATCTTTACCATCATCCAGCGAAAGGAGCTGTTAAATATCACCGAGATCATCAAGAAATTCAACCCGAATGCGGTCTATTCGGTGGAGGACGTGAGGTACGTCAGCCGGGATCCGTTCTCCAGCAATCACTTATTGAAAAAAGACTTTCTCGGATTGTTCAGGTTCTTCAGAAAGGGGAAATAGCATCAGCCCGATTGCTGAATAGAGGTGTAGGCGGGATTGAAAAAGGGGCACCGACTTTCCGTGCCCCATAAAAAACTGGTCGGGATGAGAAGATTTGAACTTCCGACCTCCTGCTCCCGAAGCAGGCGCGCTAACCAGACTGCGCTACATCCCGATAAACTAACAATATATCAGAAACTAAATCCGTTTTCAATAGACTTTTTCAATAGACTGTTTAAAAAGCTTTCATAAATTGGGTTTAGATATTCGCCTTCAGCCCGGCTATTGCTTTTTTGTAATCGTTCGCTCCGAAGACCGAAGACCCCGCCACGAATACATCGACGCCGGCCTCTGCGGCGCCGGAGATCGTTTCCGCCGTTATCCCCCCGTCGATCTCGATGATGACGCTGTCAAGCTCCCTTTCGGTCAGGGTTTCTTTCAGTGCCCTGACCTTATCCAGTGTGTACGGGATGAACTTCTGGCCGCCGTACCCCGGGTTTACGCTCATGATCAGGACCATGTCCACGATCCCGAGGATGTCGTATATCGTCGTCACAGGAGTCCCGGGATTTACGGACACCCCCGCCCGCTTCCCCAGCGACTTGATATGCATGATGGAGCGGTCCATGTGGGGGGTCGCCTCCTGGTGGATCGTGATGATGTCGGCGCCGGCGCTCGAAAACTCCTCGATGTAGCGCTCCGGCTCCGCGATCATTAGGTGGACGTCAAGGGGAAGGTTCGTTACCTTCCTTATCGATTTCACCACCGGGATCCCGATGGAGATGTTCGGGACAAAGACGCCGTCCATGACGTCTACGTGAATCCAGTCCGCCCCGGCCGCCGTAACAGCGTTAATCTCCTCTCCGAGGCGGGAGAAGTCTGAGGCTAAGATTGAGGGCGCAATCAGCTTTTTCATGGTATCTTCTTTATTTACTTTTATCCGGCGGCTTCCCAAGCCGACTCCAATGTGATGAATTTTTATATATACAGTATTTCCGTGGCCTTGTCAATAAGTCTTGACTTATTTACCGTTATCCACTATAAAAATATCAGGATTCATATTTTACTACAATAATAGGAAAGATTTCTGAATGGAAAAGCTGTACGATAAATTCGGCAAATCCATCCCCAAGGGGACAGTCATATTCAACGAGGGGGAGTCCGGCGACGATATGTTCATCATCCACGAGGGGAAGGTGAAAATCTCAAAGAAGGCCAGGTCAATAGAGACCACGCTGGCAGAACTTAGCAAGGGCGACTTCTTCGGCGAGATGGCGATCCTTGAAAGGGGCACCAGATCCGCCACGGCCGTTGCCTTAACGGATCTTAAGGTGCTCGTACTCGACGAGAAGACCTTCGAGTCGCTTTTAATGAGCAATCCCAACGTGGCGTTGAGGATGATGAAGAAGATGGCCGAGAGGCTGAGATCCGCCGATCAACGAATCGAGACGCTCTTGTTCAAAGACGCCACGAGCAAGGTCGTGGACATGATCAGCAAGATTGCAAACGAGAAGGGGATAGAGTCCGACAAGGGGATGGTTGTGAAGATAACCGTCTCTGACCTTGCGGGGAGGGTCGGACTCGACATAGACAAAACCAGGAACGTTTTGGATTCGCTGGTTGAGAGGAAGTTTCTGCTCCTGGGCGACGATCAGCTGACAATAAGGAATCCGAAGAGCCTGAACAAGATATTGAGCTATATCGAGCTTAAGGAGCAGTTAGGGGATATTATCTGATTTGGGGTGGTGTTTGGAATTGAAAAGGGGGTTGGGGGTAGGTGGGCGGCATCGACAGGTTCTTGTCTTAATAGGGGGCATCATTAATAACTGTCATTGCGAGGAGCGATTTTAAAAAACGCGACGAAGAAATCGGGTGATGCTAGCCGGGGAGGTTGTAAAGGAAGCTTTGCTTGATACGGCTTGACCCATTAAAACACGAGATTGCGGTGCTCCATGAAAACACGGCCGACAAAAAAGCCCTTCGTCTAAGAAGGGCTGGGCTTGTGGACAAGGGGCTTAAGCCCCTTGTCTATCCATTTTCTGTCTATCGTCTATCCTTAGGAAAAAGTTAAGTACTACAACTGCTTGTTCTTCTCTTTCTTTAACATGGCACTATAATAACAAAGTCCTCGTTAGAAAACGAGGACTTTGTCAGAAGTCTGAGCCCTTCTTATTGAAGGACTTTCATGTTCTTCCCTGTAACCCGCAGCCGTTACAGGATCTCCGCTTTTATTATCTTTACTTCATCAATGGGCTTGTCGTTCGAGTCCGTTTTGACCTTTCCCATTTTATCCACCACGTCCATCCCGTCAACGACCCTTCCGAAGACGGGGTGGTTTTTGTCCAGGTAGTTGTTGTCCACCAGGTTGATGAAGAACTGGCTGCTCCCCGTGTTCGGGCCCCTGTTCGCCATCGAGATGGTGCCTCTGTCGTTCTTGCTGTTTTTCGTGAACTCGTCCTTTATGTTGGGGATGCTGGGGTCGCCCATCCCCGTTCCGGTGGGGTCTCCGCCCTGGATCATGAAGTCGTCTATGATCCTGTGGAATATCACCCCGTCGTAGACCCCCTTCTTGACGAGGTTTTTAAAGTTCCCCGCCGTAATCGGCGTGTCCGGGTACAGCTCTATGGTTATGTCTCCCATGTTCGTCTTCAGTAACACCTTTGCGGCCGTGCCTTCGGTCATTTTGGATCTCCTTTTTTTGTTTTTGCCATAATAGGTGAAAAACGGGGTGAATGTCAAGGGGAAGGTCGATTAATCCCCGGAAGGTGAGTCGATGTTAAAGAATAAAATATTAGGGGAAGATAAACAGAAAGATTAGATCGATCGAATCGCGTATGTGCGAGAGGTAGATACGGTCATCCTTCATATCGGCACCGCTTCCGCGAGTATACGTTCCTTGAGATAAGGACTGATTCCCCCCTCCGTAACGACCTGTACCTTACAGCCCAGGAGTTCTTCAAGTTTGTCGTTGAAGGCGACCAGGTCGATGAGCGTGCAGCCCCACTCGAACTACACGAGAATATCCAGATCGCTTGACTCGTCCGCCTCGTTTCTTGAGGCAGAGCCGAACAAGCGGACGTTGCTCGCCCCGTAGCGCTTTGCGGTCGCGAGTATCTCTTCCCGTTTTTTCCTTAATGTGTCCTGAATGCTCATTGTTCCTGTATCCTTCCTGACTTGTTTAATTATAGAGAAGTCTTGATAAAAAATCAAGAGGTACAGTTTTGAGAGAAAATGGGGATAGGATTAAAATTTATCTTCAAATCTCCGATTTTCGCCCAAAAACCGCTTTACAAAAGAGACAAATTTATCAATAATCAAAAAGTATTTTCGGAGGGGAAAATGGGCGAAAACATAATTATCAGAAGGGATTTCTCAAAAATTACTGGAATAATTTCAGCATTGGTAATAGCTTCGTGTTTGATCGGATTATTAACGGGGTGTGCTACGCTAAAACCGGTAAATAAAAAAACTGATGATACAGTTCAGCCTAAGGGTTTTTATGACTATTCCAAAAATGAAATTCAGGACATGTCTTGGGAAGAAGTAAAACCTCTATTAGACACTCCTGACAAGGTTGAAGATTATTTGTTAAAATATACGAAAATTAGGTTTAAAGAAGACAGAGGACAACATCTTCAAACACCTCAAGAGACCTTGGATAAAGAAACTGGGGATTGTGAAGATTTTGCAAACATAATAAGAGATGCACTTCAATTCCATGGTTATGAAGCAGGTTTTTTAAGTTTAGAATTTGAATATAAAGGTAAAATATATTCTCACTCGGTTGGAGCATTTAGAGGCAAAAATAATGGAAAATGGTGTTTTATCGAAGGATTTAGTGTAAAAAATTCAAATCTTAATAAAGGAACATATGGTCCTTTTGATAATTTTGATGATATGGCAAAAAAAATTGCAAGAAAGTTAGGTAATTCAAAGTTATTAGATTATAGAATAGACTACACAGAAGCAAGTTTTAAAAGCTTTTTCACGGAAAAATAAATTTCTATTTCCCTCCAATTTTACCATATAATAAGACATTATCTGCATAATAGGTGTAATAAGAATCAACTTTTAAGAAGATAAAAAACGCTGTCATTGCGAGGATCAATTTTTTATTGAACATGGACGAAGCAATCGAGTAGTTACACCGAGATAAAAATAAGAAAAACCCGATTGCCGCGCTCCTCTTTTTTAAATAAAGATCTCGCTCGCAATTACAAAGACACAATATAATGTGTAAAAGTCAAGCACCTTCCGTACAGTATGTCCTCTCGGGGCCGCCGATTTAGGCGGCTTCCTTTGGTATCTCGTTTCTTT